>JAWXTR010000084.1:0-14784 GCA_044433365.1 Rikenellaceae bacterium | reverse complement strand
ATCGAAAATATAGTGGTTCTATATTGAGATTTAATAGTGAAAAATATCGCTCCAAGAGTGCTATTAAGAATATGGCAATAATTGTTTTACACTACTTAATAATTGGTTTTATTTGATTTTTTATTTTGAGGTTTTAGATTTGGATTTTGCAAAATGTGGGCGTAGCGGTGTCTACGGTGCATTTTGTAAAATTCAAAGATGAAGCCTCAAAATGAAAAAGCGTTAAAATCCAATTTTTAGAAGTTCCCTACATAAATTCTCAGCAAATTTCTAGGATTTTTAAATTTAAAAAAAGCTCATTTTTTTAGAAAATCCAACGTTTTTTCTAAAATTCTAAAAAAATATGATTTTTCTTAAAAAATCTCTCTATTGAATATCAGTGAATTAAGAAAAAATCTGAAATTTTTTTAAAAAAAATGCAAAAATAATTTGGTGGAACCAAAAAAAGCTCATATCTTTGCAGTGCAAAAAAGAAATAACAATCCCTAAGCGGATGTGGCGTAATTGGTAGCCGCGCTAGACTTAGGATCTAGTGCCGAAAGGCGTGGGGGTTCGAGTCCCTTCATCCGCACGAAATACCGCTTGTTGCACAGAAATGTAACAGCGGTATTTTTTTGCTTTTTACCTAAGTGAAGCAGAGGAAAGTTCTGGATTTAAAACTTATCTAAGCTCTACGCTAAGGTGTGGCAAAAATATTGGCAAAAACTGTACGAAATTTAAATTAAATAAATATATACGACGTATGAAAGTCACACAAGAGAACTTAGAGAATCAAGTAGCGTTGTTAAAAGTTGTTGTTGAGGCAGCAGATTATAGCGATGCAGTAGATAAGCAGCTTAAAGCTGCACGTAGAAATGCAAACATCCCAGGATACCGTAAAGGTAATGTTCCAATGGGAATCATAAGCAAAATGTATCGTAAAGGTGCTACAGCTGAAGAGGCTTACCGTATTGCGACAAACGCACTTTTTGCATATATCCAAGAGAATAAAATCGAGATTATCGGTGAGCCAATGCCATCTGATAAACAACAACCTTTGGATTTTGATAATAGCACTGAGTTTGAATTTGCTTTTGAAGTGGGTTTAACTTCAGAAATTAATATCGATTTTTCAGCTTTAGAGCTTAAAAAATATGAAATTGAGCCAGACGAGGAGATTGTCGACTCTTTCAAAGAGAACTACCTTCGCCGTTTCGGTAAATTAGTAGACAAAGAAGAAGTTGTTTTAGACGAAGCTCTTACAGTAAGTCTTGATAACGATGAGATGAACATCGAAGATGCTTATGTTGGTCTTATCTCTATGAACGACGACGAGCGTGCTCCATTTATCGGCAAAAAACTTGGTGATAAAATGGAAATCAATATCAACGAGCTTTACAAATCGGCTTCACAACGTGCTGCAATCCTTTCTGTTAAAGAGGAAGAGCTTGAAGAAATCGCACCAGAATTTAACCTTACTATCACTCGTATCCGCAAATTCGAAACTCCTGAGTTAGGCGAGGAGCTTTTCAAAGAGGCTTTCGAAGATGGTTCGGTTACAAACGAAGAGGAGTTTAACGAATTTATCTTAACTCAAATCAACTCTAACCTAGAGGCTGAAAGTAGTGCTAAAATGGTAATCGATGGTAAAGAGGCTATCATTAAAGCTGCTGCTGTATCGCTTCCAGAAGAGTTCCTTAAAAAATGGTTAATCGCTGTTAACGAGGGTAAATTTGATGCTGAGACTGTAAACAACGAGTTCCCTTCATTCGTAGAGTATGCTTCATGGGTAAATATCTGCAACCGCTACACTGAAGAGGGCGAGCTAGCAGTTACTCCAGAAGAGCTTAAAGAAGAGGCTAAAATGATGGCAGCAATGCAATTTGCTTACTACGGTATGGCAAATCCTGAAGAGGAGATGCTTGAAAACTACGCTACAACTATCGTTAATAACAAAGAAGAGGCTCGTAGAATCTCTGAATCTCTATTAACTAAAAAATGCGTAGAGTATATCGCTACAAAAGCTACTGTAAATGTTGAGAAAATCTCTTATAAAGATTTCGCAGCTCTAGCACAAGAGGCTAAAGCGTAAGTTTTATATCGAGAAAATATCTAATTTGAACTTTTCTTAACGATATAAAATTTTAATTCTCAATAAATTTATATATATTTGCTGCTTAAAGCTCTAAAATGAGCTTTAAGTGGCATTTTTCATTATTTTAGGGCTAAAATTGTACGTTTTTCTATAGTTTTACGTTCTTTTTTAAGTGGAATTTTGTAAAATATATAAATTATCGGAATACACTACTAAAGGGACTTCTAAAATCTCTCAAAATTAAAAATTTAGAACTCCCCTAAAATTAAAATATCATAAAATATTATGGCAAAGAGTGAATTTGAAAAATATGCTATGGGGCATTTAGGCATAAGCTCTCTAAATCTTCATAACTTCAACTCTATTACCTCTTCTTCGTATGTAAATCCTACAATTATCGAAGAGCGTCAGTTGAATGTGGCGCAAATGGACGTTTTTTCACGTCTTATGATGGATAGAATTATCTTTCTGGGTTGCCCTATCTATGATGAGGCAGCAAATATAATACAGGCGCAGCTTCTATTTTTGGAGGCAAACGATATGAATCGTGATATTCAAATCTACATTAACTCGGGCGGTGGTTCGGTAAGTGCAGGTTTAGGTATTTACGACACTATGCAGCTTGTAACTCCTAATGTGGCAACAACTTGTACTGGTTTGGCAGCATCGATGGCAGCGGTGCTTTTGACTGCTGGCGAGACGGGCAAACGTTCGGCTCTAAAACACTCAAGAGTGATGATACACCAGCCACTTGGAGGCATTCAGGGTCAGGCATCTGATATCGAAATTACAGCTCGTGAAATAGCTCGTACTAAAGCTGAGCTTTACGACATCTTGTCGCATCATAGTGGTGCTTCAATCGAAAAAATAACAGCTGATGCAGATCGTGACTACTGGATGAGTTCAGCACAGGCTGTTGAGTATGGTTTAATTGATCAAATTTTGGAAAGAAGATAGTTTTATGGCTAAGAAACCAAATAATGAGTCGGTTTGCTCGTTTTGTGGCGAAAAAATCGATGCAAAGAGAATTTTTTTTACAGGTGGAGATGGCTCTATAATTTGTAGTGGCTGTATAGAAAGAGGTCACAACATTGTCTCGGAGCAGGCAATCCTAAACAAAAAGTCGGAAAGACCAAATTTTGATAAAGCCGACTTACTTACTCCATACCAAATCAAACAGCATCTCGATGAGTATGTTGTGGGTCAAGATTCTGCAAAGCAATATCTTTCAGTGGCTGTTTACAACCACTACAAGCGTATTATCCATTTCGACGACGATTTTCGTGATTTAAATGATGTAGAGGATGTGGAGTTAGAGAAATCTAACGTTATGTTGGTAGGTGAGACTGGTACAGGTAAAACTTTACTTGCTCGTACTATTGCACGTATGCTAAAAGTTCCGTTTGCTATTGCCGATGCAACTGCTCTAACACAAGCAGGTTATGTGGGTGAAGACGTTGAAAATATCTTAACTCGTCTGCTGCAAGCTGCCGACTACAACGTAGAGCTTGCTGAGCGTGGTATCATCTTTATTGACGAAATAGATAAGATTGCACGCAAAGGCGACAACCCATCGATTACTCGTGATGTTTCGGGTGAGGGTGTGCAGCAAGCACTTCTAAAAATCTTAGAGGGTGCAGTAGTTAACGTTCCACCACAGGGTGGTCGTAAACATCCTGATCAACCATTTATTCAGGTAGATACTCGTAATATCCTATTTATTTGTGGTGGTGCATTCGATGGAGTTGCCAAAAAAATTGCTAATCGTATGGATGCAATGGTTGTAGGCTTTGGCGCAAATGTTAAGAGAGAAAATCTTGATAGAGAGAATCTACTTCGTTATATTACACCAGTCGACCTAAAATCTTTTGGTTTGATACCAGAGCTTATTGGTCGTATCCCAGTGCTTACATATCTTGAACCTCTAACAAAAGAGGTATTGCTTAAAATCTTAACAGAGCCTCGCAATTCTATCATCAAACAGTATGTAAAACTATTTGAAATGGATGATATTCAGCTAAAATTTGATAATGGAGCGTTAGAATATATTGTTGAAAAGGCTTTAGAGTTTAAGCTAGGTGCACGTGGTTTGCGTTCTATTTGTGAAGCGATTATGACCGATCCGATGTATATAATCGACACACTCGACGAAACTTTTGAGGTGACTCGTGAGTTTGCAATGGAGAAATTTGAGCAAAACAACCGTCTTGAAGCTCCAAAAAGCGTAGAAGAGAAGGCTGCGGTTACTGCAGTAAAAGCTACTAAAACTAGCGCAAAATCTGTAGCTACACCAAAGGCAAAAAGCACAACTAAAACAACAGCTAAACCAAGAGTAAGAACTAAAAAAGAGCAAGAATAGAAGAGAGATGGATATAATAGCGAAATATTTAGAAAACAAGGCTAAAGGATATCGTATTAGAGTGGTGATTTTAGTAGTGCTACTTTTACTACTAGATCAAGCCACCAAAATTTTGGTAAAAACATCAATGCCACTAGGAGAGTCTATCCATGTGTTTGGCGACTGGTTTCAAATTCGATTTATCGAAAACCGTGGAGCCGCTTATGGTATGGAGCTTGGTGGTGAGTATGGCAAATTAGCTCTTAGTCTGTTTCGAATTGTCGCTGTAGGTTGGCTATTCTATTATATCAACTCTTTGATTAAAAAAGGTGCGCCTTGGAAGGTGATTTTTGGCTTTACGCTTATCACCGTTGGAGCAATGGGAAATATCATCGATAGTCTTTTCTACGGTCTTATCTTTACCGAATCTACCCCTATGGCAGTGGCACACTTTACCGCTTGGGGCACGGGATATGATACATTTCTCCACGGAAGCGTGGTGGATATGCTCTATTTCCCAATAATTAATACCACACTTCCCGATTGGGTGCCAATTTGGGGAGGTGAACCATATATTTTCTTTAGTCCTATATTTAATGTGGCGGATTCGCTTATATCTATAGGTTTTATCTATATGGTACTGTTCTGCAGAAAATTCTTCCGTTAAGAATTAATAACAGTCCATTTTTTGCACTTCGCTTGAAAAAGAAATGGTCACGCACGTTAAGTGCGCTCACATTCCTTTTTCTTCACGAAGCCCAAAAACTGAACTATTCTTAATCCTTAACAGTTTTGGTATGAGGAAGCAGTCCATTTTTTGCACTTCGCTTGAAAATGGAATTACAAATTATAAATTATAAATTATAATTTGTGAGTTTTGAATTAAAAAAGTTACAAATATAATAAAATCGAATGGGAAACATTGTTGCAATCGTTGGTCGTCCAAATGTTGGTAAAAGTACCCTTTTTAACCGTATGGTAGGTGTGAAAAAGGCAATTATTAACGAAGAGGCTGGTACCACAAGAGACCGCCACTACGGTAAATCGGAGTGGAATGGTAAAGAATTTTCGCTAATTGACACAGGCGGTTATTCTGTTAATTCTGATGATATATTTGAGGATGATATTCGTCGTCAAGTATTTTTAGCCATAGAAGAGGCAGATGTTGTGGTATTTATGGCCGATGTTACAACAGGTGTTACCGACTTAGATTTGTCGATGGCTCAAATTATGCGTCGTAGCACGAAAAAAATCGTGGTTGGCGTTAATAAGGTGGATAATAACGACCGTATGTACGACGTACACGAATTTTATTCACTAGGTCTTGGCGAGCCTATCCCTATCTGCTCTATGAGTGGTAGTGGTACTGGTGAGCTACTTGATGCTGTAGCTGCTGCACTCCCTGAGGGGGCTACTGCTGACGAAGATTTACTTGATACAGAGCTTCCAAAATTTGTTATTATTGGTCGTCCTAATGTTGGTAAGTCGTCGCTTACAAATGCACTACTTGGTGAGGAGCGTAATATAGTTACAAATATTGCTGGTACTACTCGTGACTCTATCCACACACGCTACAATAAGTTCGGTATGGATTTCTTCCTTATCGACACTGCTGGTATCCGCAAAAAGGGTAAGGTGGAGGAGGATTTAGAATTCTACTCGGTGCTTCGCTCTATTCGTTCTATCGAAAATTCGGATGTTGCAATCCTTATGCTTGATGCAACACAAGGTATCGAAAATCAAGACTTAAACCTATTCTATTTGGCAGTAAAAAATAGAAAAGGTTGTGTGATTGTTGTAAATAAGTGGGATTTGGTTGAGAAAGAGACCAACACTATGAAAAAATACACAGAAGATTTAGAGCGTAAGCTAGCACCGTTCAACGATGTGCCGATTATCTTCTCTTCTGCGCTTACAAAGCAGCGTATTTTGGATGTTTTGCAGGCTGCAACACGTGTTCACGAAAATCGTAAACGTCGTATTACAACCTCACAACTTAATGAGTTCTTCCAGCCAATTATTGACGAGACACCACCGCCAGCAATTAAAGGAAAATATATCCAAATTAAGTTTGCTACGCAGCTTCCAACTCCAACACCACAATTTGCGTTCTTTGTAAATCATCCGCAATATGTAAGAGACTCTTATCGTCGTTTCTTGGAGAATAAACTACGTACTCAGTGGGATTTCCAAGGAGTACCTATTCAGATTTATTTTAGACCTAAGTAGGGGCTAGAGATTAGAGACTAGAGATTAGAGACTAGAGATTAGAGACTAGAGGTTAGAGATTAGAGAGGTTAGGGATGTCCTTAGCTTCTCTTTTTTTGTATTAGAAAATTAAGTTGCAATATATTTTACAAGATAGGTGTGTGATTTTCAGTCTATTTTTCGGCTCATTCTCAATAACTGTTTCCGCACTCAGCAGTAGGGGGTGACCCCAAAGCCCCCACAACCGAGCCACAAATTGTAATTCACAACAACAGATTTTGAGAATGAACCAATTTTTCTAAAAAAAAAGCGCAAAATTAAGGTTTCGACTACAAAAACAGATACTTCGTCTAATTTATATTGTAGATTTAAATTTTATTCGTAATTTTGAATCAAGAAATTAAAGAGGTGCTCTAAATTTTGAAATTTTAGAAACGGCGTTTATAAAATTAGATTTTTACGATTTTTCTCACCATTAAACTTCAAAGCTATTTGAAGTTCCACCCACACCCTTCTACCCTCAGAGAAATCGTAAGATACAATTTTAAAAGCTCTGAAAGTCAGATTTTAGAAGTTCTATTAGGTTATAGTGGCTCCTATTACCTATTTTAGCGTACTTCTAAAATCGAAAGAAAACGATTTTAGAACACCATTTTAGTACTCACGAAAAATTTACGATTATGAAAATAAATTTTTTAAAAGTTCTAGTAATTGCCCTGTTTGGTGTAGTTATTAGTGTGCAGGCTGCTGCGGCAAGAGATGTTATGTCGAAAAATGAAGAGAAATCAAGTACTCTTCAAAGTCAAAGTAAAAATGACCAAAAATATAACGACCAAAAACGCTCAAGCTATAGTGTAAGAGATAGACACTACTCTTCGTCGCAAACAAAAAAGGTAGTTGTTCCATCCTCAAAAATTACGTATAGCAAATCGAAAACTCCCATAAAAACGGTACGTACACTACCTCATGGAGCATCAATGATAAAAAGTTATGGTGGTAATTTATACCATCATAATGGAAAATATTATCGCAAAGATGTAAATCGCTATGTTACGGTTCACCCTCCTGTAGGTTTGAGAGTAAATACACTTCCAATAGGATATAAAGTGTTGAGATTCTTTGATAGACTTTATTACTACTCTGAGGGGGCATACTATGCAAATATTGGCAATCAATATGAGGTTGTTGTTCCTCCAGATGATATCATTGTCGATTCACTTCCAGAGGAGACCGAAATAATCACTATCGAAGGCAGGGATTACTACCTATACAATGGATTAGTATATAGTGTAGTTGTAACACCTGATGGTAAGGCGTTTAAACTCGATGGTGAGCTTGAAATACGTGAGTATTAATTAAAGGGAACTTCTAATAATTGGATTTTAACGCTTTTTCATTTTTAGGCTTCATCTTTGAATTTTACAAAATGCACCGTAGGTACCGCTACGCCCACATTTTGCAAAATCCAAATCTAAAACCTCAAAATAAAAAATCGAATAAAACCAATTATTAGAACTCCCCTTTAGGGGATTTCTAAAATAGCTCAAAATTTCAAGCCTTTGTTTACATTAACTATAGGGAGTTTCTAAAAGTTGTTTTTAGAAACTCCCCAAAAAGGTTTATAATAATGAAAATAATAAAAAACGAGAGTATCACAGGAATATTATTTGCGGTGATAGTTGCAATATTTATCAATTATTCGTCGATTGAGCGGATAATAGAGGTGGATAGAACCATAGAATATAGGGTTGTGGTTCCGTTAGTATTTTCAATTGTATGGCACTTCTTTGTCTCGATGCTTTGCTATTTTATCTATACGTTGATATTCAGATTGATGCAGGAGAAAAATAGACGTATGGTGATGATTATTGGTCTATCTGTAGGGCTGTTGGTTGTAACTTATCTATTAACTCGACTATTTCCTGATGTTCGTGATATGATACTTATGAGAGATCAGATGCCGCATCATCCACGTGAATTTAGATTAATGGAGATGCCTAGAGGGTTTAATCCCACCTCTTTTCACCATCTTTTGGTGTTAATTCTAAATCTTTTATTTGTTTATATACAGCGTCTTTTATATCGTAATCAAGAGATAGAGCGTGACAATCAACAACTTCAAATGGAGAGTATAAAGAGCCAGCATAATGCTCTTTTGCAGCAGATAAATCCCCATTTTTTCTTTAATTCACTCGGTTCGTTGCGTTATATTATATTGAAAGGTGAGAGTGAGACAGCGGTCGAATTTCTCGATAATTTAACTGCAATTTTCAGAAAAACACTTAAATTAAGCCAAAGTCGTCTCCACTCTCTTTCAGAGGAGATGGAGATTACCGACTCTTACCTCCATATAATCGGAAAGAGATTTGAGGGAAAGATATTTGTTGAAATTGATATAGATGTAGCCTATTTAGATTATCAAATTCCACCTCTTTCACTGTTAACATTGATTGAGAATGTGGTAAAACATAATAAAATAGGGGTCAATGTGCCAATTACAGTAAAACTATACACAACAAAAGAGGGAATGATAGTGGTTGAAAATAATATAGTGCCAAAATTTGATGCAGTTGAGAGTAATGGTATTGGTTTAAAGAATCTAAATAAACAGTATGAACTGTTGATTGGTAGAGGTATTGAAATTACTACTAATGCAACAACTTTTAAGGTTCGTTTACCTTTAATTAATAATTTAGGGAACTTAAGTAGTGTAAAACAATTATTGCCATATTCTTAATAGCACTCTTGGAGCGATATTTTTCACTATTAAATCTCAATATAGAACCACTATATTTTCGATTCAATAGCAAAAAATCTCATCTCCAATAGCACTTTTAAAAATACACCAATAATTATTTTACCCTACTTATAATCTCTCAACCCCTTTTTATAATTCATTTTTATGAAAGTTGTAATAATTGAGGACGAAATAGCAGCTTTAGAACAGCTAAAAGCACTGCTTATGAGCAATAATACGGTCGATATTGAGATTGTAGAGACAATCGACAGTGTCGAAGAGAGTATTGAGTTTTTCGGTTCGGAGCGTAGCAATGATGTAGAGTTGGTGTTTATGGATATTCACCTTTCGGATGGTTATGCCTTTTCGATTTTTAAACATGTTGAGGTTGCAGTTCCGATAATATTTACCACCGCTTACGATGAGTATGCGCTAAAGTCGTTTGAGGTAAATTGTATTGACTATATCCTAAAACCTATATCAAATAGAGATATAGAGCGAATTTTTTCTAAATTAAAGGTTGTAGCACAGTATGGAAATGCTATGATAAGTGATAAGAGGTCGGTCGAAACAATTCTAGTACTTGATAGTTGGCGCACAGTGCCGCTAAATATTTCGGATGTAGCATTTTTCTATAAAGAATCATCAAAAGTAAAGGCTTTTAACCATAATGGCAAATCGTATCTTACAAATATGACTTTAGAGAAGATAGAAGAGCAGCTTATAGGAGATGATTTTGTAAGGGCAAATCGACAATTTATTGTGGCTCGTAGCGCAATCAAAGATTTAGAGAGTTATGAGGGTAGTAGGGCAGTGGTCAATCTTCACGTTCCAACTCCAGAGATGGTGGTTATTAGTAGAACCAAAGTTACTAATTTCAAACGTTGGTTAAAAGGAGAAAAATAGAAAATTTGGGGTAATATCAGCAATTCACCGATAGAAATTAGCAATTCGACAAATTTTTTATACAACATAAAGATTAATGATGTTACTTTGCAATAGAAATAAAAGCAACATAATTTAAGCAATGTCCAAATATCGTTGGGCTTGTAAGCAAAGAGGGTGCTGATAGAAATATCAATTAATGGTGGTGCTAACAAAATGGCTTGAAAAGTTGCAAAACAACTGTTTAATGTCAAAAAGAATTATTATGAAAAAAGTATTTTTAATGTTAGTAGTTTTAACAGCTACAACAATAGGTTCTATATCAGCACAAAATGCAAATTCTCCAAAAGCTCCTAAAGATGGTCAAGGTGAAAATCGTGAGCAGATGAGAGAAGAGATGGAGGCAAAAAGAAATGAGAAATTTGCTGAAAAACTTGGTCTATCAGAGTCGCAAGCAAAAGAGCTTCTTGAAATAAATAAGAAATATAGAGAAGAGGCTAAAAGCTCGATGAAAGAGATGAGAGAGGCAAGAGAGGCTAAAGAGATTGAAAGAATAAAATCTGTAATGGCTCTTTTAAATGAAGATCAAATTGCTAAAATGCTTCTTATGAAACAAGAGGGCGGTCAAGGTGGCAGAGGTCAAGGAATGAGACCTCATGGTGGACCACAGGGCGGAAAGCAAGGAGTGGGTCCTCACGGTGGTCAACAAGGAGGTAGACAGCAAGGAATGAGACCTCATGGTGGTCAGCAAGGTGAAAGACCAGAGGGTATGAGACCTGAAGGCGGTCAAGGTGAAAGACCAGAGGGCGAAAGACCAGAAGGTGGTAGAGGTCGTGGTGGTAGACCACAAGGCGACAATGCTCCACAAGGTGCAGAAGCTGCGGAATAATAGATTTTAAAACTTTTAGGATATAATTTAGATACCAAAACCATAATATAAGTTTAGTTTAGTTTAGTTTAGTTTAGTTTAGTTTAGTTTAGTTCGGTTTGGTTTTCCAGAAGAGTCGTTAGTTTTTCCTCCTAACGACTCTTCAATTTTTTTGTGATTGTATGTAATAATCCAAAATCTGTTTTTATCCCCAGCAGTAGAGTTCATAGATTTTGAAAATGATTACCTAAAATAACACTTCGCAATCAATTTTTAGCAATTGAGTGTTAATATTATACAACTTGTATAAGAATTGACTACTTTTATGTTATAAAAATAGCAAGTTGCGATTATAAGAGTGAAATTTTCTCTTTTTTGTTTATTCTCCTTATTGTTTTTATGAATATGGTAGTAGGAGCCACTACACCTATTCCAAAATCAGAAATCGAATATCAAAAATCAAAATTTTGAACTCCCCTTAGTTTATTTACCTCCCCCTAAAAAAAGAAAAATAATGAAAAAAATAACACTAATATTAATAGCCATAATAATATCAACTTTATCGTTCGCTCAGAGCGTGGGTGATATAAAAATTCGACTAGTCGATAGTAAAGATGCCAGCGAAGTGGCAGGAGCTTATGTCACGCTTACAGATAGTAATAAAAAATCGGTATTTGGTGTAACAGGTGCCGATGGTGTGTGTAGCTTCAAAAATTTAAGCTATGGACAGTACGAGCTTTCAGCTTCGTTTTTAGGATACGACAACAGCTATTTGAGCATTAATGTAAACAAATCGCTTGTAGATGTTGGTGACGTAAAAATGAAGGTTAAACCGATGAAAATCGACGAAGTAACGGTAATGGGTACTGCAATTCGTACTTCACAAAATGGTGACACCATAATCTACAATGCTGAAGCCTACAAAGTTACTGCTGATGCAGTGGTTGAGGGTCTACTTGCAAAGATGCCAGGTATTACAGTCGACGATGGCGAGGTTGAAGCACAAGGCGAAGAGGTTAAAAAGGTGTTCTTAGATGGTAAAGAGTTTTTTGGAGAAGATGTGGCACTAGCTGTAAAAAATATTCCTGCTGATATCATTGCAAAGGTTGAGGTTTTCAACAAACTAAGCGATAATGCAGAGTTTACAGGTTTCGACGATGGAGATAGCTATAAAGCTCTTAACTTTGTTACAAAAGAGGGTATGAATAGAGGTCAGTTTGGTAAATTTACTGCTGGCTACAATACCGATAATCTATACCAAATTAGTGCGAGCTACAACTATTTTGTAGATAACCACCGACTTAGCATCTCTGCTTCGAGCAATAATATGAATATTAAAGGATTTAGCTCGATGGATGTAGGTAGCTCACGCCGTGGTGGTGATGGCGGTGGCGGTAGAGGTACAACTAGCGGTAGCGGTAGTTTTGCAGCCTCTCCCTCAGGATTATCAACCTCTACTGGTATAGGTTTGAACTATGGTGGTAGCTTTGCAGAGGAGAAACTTAAAATTGAGGCTAGCTATTTCTACAACGAATCTGACAATGAGGTCAACAAAGAGACCGATCGTCAATATATAACCGACGATGATGAGACTCAACGCTACTATGATGCTATAAGCAACTCTGCTACTGACAACTACAACCACCGTTTTAACGGTCGTATAGAATACAAACCAAATAGTCGTCATCAAATTATGATGCGCCCAGAGTTTGCATATCAAAATAATGGCTCTTCGAGCTACTCATTTGCAAATAATACAGAGTCGGCTGATGGTATTACCTTCTCTGATTTAAGTACTAATGAGAGCAGTACTACAAGTGAAAAGGATGCCTACTCTGTATCAAATAATATTGTGTATCGTGCGCTATTAGGCGATAATGGTCGTAATATTATGGTTAATGCAAATGGTAGTTATTCTAAGAACGAGACTGTAAAGTTAACCTCTACAGATATCACCTATCCACTTCTTACAGATACCCTTACAAAACAGAATATTTTAGATGGAACAACTGGTTATAGTGTTAAAGCTGGTGTTATGTATAGTGAGCCTATTTGGGAGAATGCAATGATAACTGCAAACTATAACATAAGCCATAACTACTCGGATGCCGACTACTTAGTGTATGTTTGGGAGGAGCAGGCAAATCTTTTTAACCCTGATTACGATCCAACAAGTTCGAATATATACAATAGTGGTTACACAACTCACAGTGTAGGACCGGGTTTTATGTATTCAAAATCAAATAATCTGACAATCAACGCTTCGCTTTCATATCAGAGTTCGCTACTTGCAAATCAGCAAGAGGTGCCAGTTATCGAGCCAAGCGATTTAGACTACACATTCAATAATTTGACCTATTCGTTTGTAATGCGTAAGACGTTTAATCCTACAAACTCTCTACGTGTAACGCTTCGCTCTAATACTCAAAATCCATCGGTAACCGACCTTCAAGATGTAATTTCTGATTCTAATCCACAATATGTAACATCTGGTAATAGTCTGTTAGAGCCTTCGTATAGCAACTCTTTCCAAGCTACTTACAATCGTTCGAATATCGAAAAAGGACGTACATTTATGGCAATGTTGAGTGGTAATCTTACGAACAACTATATCGGTGAATCTACAATAATGCTTTTAGATGCCGACGATACATACATTCTTCCTAACGGCAATTCATTAGAGAGTTATGGTCAGTATGTTAAGCCTGTAAATCTTGATGGTTCGTGGAGAATAACTTCAAGTATCGTTTATGGTACTCCGCTTTACGCTCTTTATAGTAACTTAAATTTCAATTTGGGTGCAAGCTACAACGAGTCGCCAAGTATATTTAACAATATTGATAATGTAAATATGACAACGACCTATAATGCCGGTGCTTCGCTAGGTAGTAATATAAGTCAAAATGCCGATTTCACACTATCGTATAATGGTGGATACAATATCACCGACTATAAATATGAATTAGAGGGTGCATCGCTGCAAAAAAATTCGTATATGACTCATAAATTATCGGCTTCATATAAATTTGTGTTCTGGCAAGGTATAACACTTTACGGAAATACTAGTTACTCTCGATATAAAGGTATAACCGACGATTTTGAGCAAAACTACCTATTAAGTAATCTTTATATTGGTAAGAAACTATTTAAAAACCAACGTGGTGAGATTTCTATTGGTGTAAACGATATGTTTAACCAAAGTGAGAACTTTGTAAGAAATATTACTGATACTTATATCGAAAATGTTACTAGCAACACTATTGGTCGTTACTACGGTATTAAATTTACATTCGATTTACGTAAATTCTCAGGTTCTAACGCCAATATGCGTGGTAGTGGAATGAGCAGAGAACGTGGCGGCATGGGCGGCGATATGGGCGGCGGCATGGGCGGTCGTGGTGGCATGATGTAGTCATATTTTAAAAGTGAGTTTCTAAAATCTATCAAAATTCATAATTTAGAACTCTACTAAATTTTGTATATTTGCAAATAAATAAAACTAAATATTATGGGAGTTTTTGAAATAAAACTCCTCTAAACTTAAAACATTTTTTTATGAAAACAACAAGATTTTTTGCGTTAATTGCTATTTTAGCACTATTCACAACTGGTTCGTTATTTGCTCAAGGCGGCGGCGGTATGGGCGGCGGCATGGGTGGCGGCATGGGCATGGG
>JAWXTR010000083.1:0-14810 GCA_044433365.1 Rikenellaceae bacterium | reverse complement strand
ATTTTGGGTGGAGTTGTAGTCTAATTCGCAAATTAAGCAAAAAGCTTAGAATCAGCCCTAGTGCACTACAACTTCACTTCAAAATTAATGATTTTTTTTATACTGCAAATCTACAGGAATTAGCCTCCACAGCTCTTACACAGAAAAGCTTTTCTTTACATAGAACATTCCTTCAGCTACTGCTACTAAATCGCCATTTTGATTGGTAATCTCAGTTCGACAGTTATATAGACTTTTTCGCCCAAATACCTCTACTGCTTTTGCTCTAAGCGTATCGCCCTCCAGAGCGGCAGCAAAATAGCGAATATCTGACTGAATCGAAACTGAGCCTATTTGACGACAATTAGCACGTGCAGCCATTGTAATATCGGCAAGCAGGAAGATAACCCCTCCATGCGCACTCTTTCCAGCGTTTAGATGGCGTTTTTCGACTGTTAACTCCATAATTGCGCATTCGTCGCTCAATTCTACTATTTTTGCACCTGTTTCGTTTGCAAAAATATCGTATTTATATATCTCTTGAAAATCCATAATATTTTAAATTTAAAGTGGGAGTTTTTAAAAGCATTTTGGCTTTTAAAAACTCCCACTATATATATAATTTGCGTTACATAACTAGCGACTATTTCCCAGAAACTCTCTCTAACCATTTAAGCATTACAAGCATTGCAACCATAGAAAGCAGACAAACTGATACGAAAATCATCCAAGTACCAGAAAGGGCGATTTTTTCGTAGAATATAGCACCGATTACTAAAGCTAAGTTACCGATAGCTGTAGCACAAAGCCAAAGAGCTTGCATCAAACCTTGTAGTTTAGGAGGAGCCACTTTCGATACGAAAGAGATACCTAGAGGCGAGATAAATAGCTCAGCAACTGTTAAGATAAAGTAAGTACCAACAAGTAACCATGGAGTAACATCAGGAACATAACCTGTAGCAGCAGCCTCAGCACGTGTAGGTAGACCTAGTGAACCTACAGACATAAGAACGAAACCTAAAGCAGCGATAAACATACCAATAGCAATCTTTTTAGGTGTTGAAGGCTCTTTATCTTTAGCTCTTAGCGAAGCAAATACTGCAAGCACGATAGGAGTTAGGAATACCACAAAGAATGGATTGATAGATTGGAAAAGCTCAGCACCTACAAGCTTAGTAAAGCCTAAATCGATATTAATACCGCTAAGGTCGGTGTAATCTTTAGCAAAGAAAGTAAGAGTAAGACCATTTTGGTGGAACGAGAACCAGAAGAAGATAACAACACAGAAAACAGCGATAAGAGCCATTACACGTTGGCGAACCTCTTTGATAGACATTTCAATCTCAGCTTTATCAGCTGTAGCAGCACTTTTTTGGCTTGGATCTGGGAACTTGTTTTTGTTAACCAAGAAAATCACAACAGAGATTAACATCGCAACAATAGCAGCACCAAATGCGTAGTGGAAACCTGTTGTAAAAATGTTAAGATATTCATTAGCAAATGCAGTATAATCACTACCTGTGTAACCAACGCTCTGAGCAACCTCAGCAAACTTAGCAGCACCTTCGTTACCACCTGAATTTAGAAAAGAGTGGCTAAGGTCAGGTAAACTTTGGTTGTAAGCATAACCATTGGTTTGAATCCACCAGTTACGAACAGCAACAGCGATAACAGGAGCAAAAATTGCACCTACGTTGATAAACATATAGAAGATAGAGAAACCCTCATCACGCATTTTTGAATATTTCTCATTGTCGTACATTTGACCAACAAGAGCTTGAAGGTTACCTTTGAAAAGACCATTACCAAAAGCAATAATAAAAAGCGCACCACAGCTAAGATACAACATTAAGTTGTAGCTATCTGTAGGAACAGGAGTTGGAGTTGGGATAGCTAGAAGCACATAACCTAGCGTCATTAAAATAAGACCTGCAAAAATTGTAGTCTTAAATTTTTTGGTTTTGTCGGCAATAATACCACCAAAAAGAGATAGGAAGTAGATTCCAGCGTAGAAAAATGAGTAGATAGTACCTGCCTCTTCGCCATTTAAACCAAACTTAGTTTGAAGAAATAGCACAAGAATTGCCATCATAGTGTAGAAGCCGAAACGCTCGCCCATATTGGCAAACGCAGCTCCTAGTAAACCTTTAGGATGTTTTTTGAACATAATTTAAATATTTTAATGATTAATAATTTGCTTAATCAAAATTTTTTATAAAATATTGCAAAAAATAAATTTAATTTAGTCGATTTTACTCCAAAATTGTAAATTATTTCACAAATTGAGCTAAAAATAACACTTTTTAACATAAAATTACAATATTTCCAAATAATATTTGCAAATGTAATAAAATATTTCTAATTTTATAAACTCTAAAGCTCAATAAATGCTCTTTTATTATGATTTTACTGCACCTTAACAAAAATAGCAGTAAAATGTGATAGGAATATTTTATAATTTTTTTAGAGAACATAAGTAGGGTATAATAATTATTGGTGTGTTTTTAATAGTGCTATTGGATATGAGATTTTTTGCTATTGAATTGAAAATATAGTTATTCTACATTGAGATTTAATAGTAAAAAATATCGCTCCAAGAGTGCTGTTAAAAATATGGCAATAATTGTTTTACACTACTTAAGTCTAATATAAATATTAAAACGTAATATTATGGAAGCAGAAAACGTGTTAAAGATTTTAACTCTCGACGATTGGCTAAAAGAGTCGTCTTGGTCGATAGAGAATCGCTACAATAAATATAAATATAGGAAGGAGGAGATAGAAAAGGGTTGTGGTTCGCTCTCAGATTATGCAAATGGCTATATTTATTACGGTTTTAACTACGATCCAATCAAAAAAGGTTGGTGGTTTAGAGAGTGGCTCCCTGCGGCTAAAGATGTATTTATTTTTGGTGATTTTAATAATTGGAATCATACAGAATATAGATTAACGAAAATAGGTGAAGATTGGGAGATGTTTTTCTCGGACGAAGATTTTGGCGATCGTCTTACTCACGAAAGCCTCTACAAGCTTTATATTCATGGTGAAAATGGATTTAATGAGCGTCTTTCTGCCTATTCTCGTCGTGTAATCGAGGACGTAGAGACACACAACTATACATCTCAAATTTGGAAACCTACAAAAGAGTTTAAATGGACAGATGCAGATTTTAAACCTCAATCTACAGAGCATCCACTTATATATGAAGCACACGTAGGCATGGCGCAAGAGCAGCCACGTGTGGGATTGTATCGTAAATTTACCCGTGATATTCTACCTCGTGTAAAAGAGCTTGGCTACAACTCTATTCAGCTTATGGCTATTGCCGAACATCCATATTATGGTAGTTTTGGTTATCATGTTTCAAACTTTTTTGCTCCATCCTCTCGCTACGGTTCGCCAGAGGAGTTTAAAGAGCTTGTAAATAGAGCGCATGAGCTTGGAATCTCAGTAATTTTAGACCTCGTACACTCTCACTATGTTAAAAATTTTAATGAAGGATTAAATGAGCTTGATGGTTCGTCACACCACTACTCACCTGAGGGTGAGAGAGGAAACCAACCATACTGGGACTCTAAAAACTTTGACTATGCACGTCCAGGAGTAGAGCATTTCTTGCTTTCAAACATAAAATATTGGATGGAAGAGTATCATGTCGATGGATTTAGATTCGACGGAGTAACCTCTATGATTTATTTCCACCACGGATATATTGATTTTGAAGGTCGTGATTGTTATTTTAATGAGGGTGTCAATGAGGATGCAATTTGCTATCTAGCTCTTGCAAATGAGTTAATACATGAGATTAATCCTAATGCAATAACTATTGCCGAGGATGTTAGCGGCATGCCAGGTATGACAGTTCCATCAGATGATGGGGGTGTAGGTTTTGATTTTAGATTAGGTATGGCTATTCCCGATTTTTGGATAGAGTATCTTGAAGATGTACGTGATGAGGATTGGAATATTTGGAGAATGTGGAACCAGATGACCAACCGCCTACCTTACGTAAAGACTATAGCCTATGCCGAGTCGCACGACCAAGCGATGGTGGGCGACAAAACAATCGCTTTCCGCCTTATGGATAAGGAGATGTATTGGAGTATGTCGAAACTTTGTGAAAATATAATTGTAGATAGAGGTATTGCACTTCATAAAATGATACGACTATTCACGCTAACCACTGCAGGTCAAGGCTACTTAACATTTATGGGTAATGAGTTTGGTCACCCAGAGTGGATAGACTTCCCACGTGAAGGAAATGGCTATAGCTACGATAATGCTCGTCGTCAATGGTCGCTAACAAAAGATAATCTGCTTCGCTACCATTATCTTGAAGATTTTGATAAAGAGATGATTGCACTTGCTAAGGAGTATGAGCTTTTAGATGATTCATATCCTTATATCTACCAAATGGATGAGCTAAATAAGACTATGGTATATTCATTAGGTAAGGTTTTGTTTGTGTTTAATTGGAGTGGTGAAAATTCTATTGAAAACTATACTCTTCCTGTGCCAGAAGTGGGTAAATACAAGATTATCTTGAATAGTGACTCCGAAGAGCTTGGCGGTTTTGGACGCATTGAGCCGGATAGTGAGTTCTTTAGCTATGATAAGGAGTGTCAGGATGGTGAGGTTAGAAGTTATATCGATATTTATAACGTTAGCCGTAGCTGTATCGCTTTGGTTTTGGATAAATAATTATTGGGAATTTCTAAAATCTCTCAAAATTCAGAATTTAGAACTCCCCTATTATTATCCGAACTCCGTAGAGACGATGGGTCTCAATGTCTACAAATAAAGACGTTGAGATCCATCGTCTACAAACAAACATATGTAATTTCCAACAATTTTGCGAATAACCCTATATGGGGTCATTCGTAAAACCACTATCGATTAATTTATAATTAGTTATGTATCTGAAACACCTCTAAATTACCTCCATTTTTGCACTTTTGTGCAAAAATGGAGGTAATTAAAAAACTATATTTAACACTTTTTAAGAAAAAGTGAATAAAAACACGCTTTCAGTGGCTCTTCGAGACCACTGAGCGCACAATTTTCAAAGAAAATTGTGAGGCATATCCGCAAAAGAGGTTTTGCGAATACACCTATATGAAACAGATTGTATAGCTGCATATTGGTTGGTGATGAGAATATTATCTCACTTCAAATAGCGACGAAAGCAACGATTCGCTACTACCTCCTACCCAAATATCAAATTCGCCTTTTTCTGTAACCTCTTTGCAATCGGCATCAAATAGAGTTAACTGCTCAGGTGTAACCTCAAATACAACCTCTTTGCTTTCACAAGGATTGATTTCAACTTTTTTGTAGTCGATAAGGCGTTTTTTAGGCTGCGTTACTGTAGATATTTTGTCGTGAATATAGAGTTGGACTACCTCTTTGCCTTTAACTTTACCACTATTTGTTACAGTTACCGAGGCTATAATTTTTCCACCATTTAAAGGCATTGAACTATCTGATAATTTAAAGTTTGAGTAATCGAAAGTGGTGTAGCTAAGACCATAACCAAATGGAAATAGTGGATTTGAATCTATATCTACATAGGTATTAACTCGTGGGCGACCAGTCAATCTATCAGAATAGAAAATAGGAATCTGACCAGTAGCTTTAACAAACGAGCAAGTAGTTTTACCCGATGGATTAACCTTTCCGAAAAGCACATCAGCTACTGCATTTCCAGCCTCAGTTCCAGGGTGCCACACCTGAACAATTGCATCGGCTATATCTACAATAGGAGTTAAAACTAGGGGTGTGCCACTAGCAACTAAAACAATAAGTTTTGTAGAGATTTTTTTCATCTCTTTAATATACTCCACTTGAGATGGTGATAGCTCTATCTCATGACGATTGCGAGACTCTCCAAAATTAAGACCTCTTTCGCCCACACACACAATAGTGGTTTGACTCCAGCGACTACGGCTAGTTCCAGAATCTACAGCTACATTTTTAGGAGCATTATTTTTGATGCCATCATAAATAGTTACAACATCTTTATAGTCACTATCACCTAACCAATAACCCAACAAATCACGATTATGAGCCATAGGTCCAACTACCGAAATTTGGGTTGTTTTAGCATCTAATGGTAATACACCATCATTTTTAAGAAGAATCATCGACTCAGCAGCAGCTTTTCTTGCAAGTGCTCTATTTTCATCGGTCAATTGCGATTGATGTCCAAGCTCAGCATCAACATAGGGATTTTCGAAAAGCCCTAGCATAAATTTTATTCTTAAAACTCTAGCTACAGCATCATCCAAACGCTTCATATCCACCTTTTTCTCTTTTACCAGTTGGTCGATATTATCGAAACAACCGCTTTTCATCTCAACATCCATACCAGCATTGAAAGATAGCTCAGCAGCCTCTTTTTCGCTCGATGCAACACCATGATTTTGAAGTTCAACGACAACATCCCAATCACTTAGATGAATACCTTGAAAACCCCACTGCTCTTTAACAACTTGAGTCATAGCGTAGTGGTCGATTGCAATTGGAATACCTGAAATATCGTTAAAAGTGACCATTATCGACATACATCCAGCATCTACAGCCGCCTTAAACGGAGGAAGATAAGTATCGTGTAGCGAGCGACGAGAAATCTCGTTAAAGCTCTTATCTCTACCACCAAGACAGGTTGAACCGCCCACAAAATGCTTTATACATGCTGCAACTTTATCGCTTTGGCTCATATCATCGCCTTGATAACCCTTAATAAGAGCAGTTGCAACCCTAGAATTTAAGAGTACATCTTCGCCAGCACACTCTGAAATACGCCCCCAACGAGGATCACGAGCAACATCAACCATAGGACTAAATACCATATCAATACCCCAAGTACGAGCCTCTTTAGCGGAGACAGCAGCAGTTTGCGAAATCAAATCATCATCCCAAGAGGATGCCATACCTAGTGGATTTGGGAATAGTGTTCGAAAGCCATGAATTACGTCGAAACCGAAGAAGAGCGGAATACCTAAACGACTCTCATCAATAGCTATTTTTTGGATTCTGTTTCTCTCATTTGGGTCAGAAACAAGCCTTTTAGTAGTTAAAAGCGAACCCACCCTACCATTTTTAATAGCATTTTCTATCGAGTCGATACTCTCATTTGTAAGATATGGCTGCAAAAGCTGCCCAACTTTCTCTTCGATAGTCATCTTTTTAAGGAGAGTTTGGATTTTTTTCTCAATTGCTGCACTGTCCTCTTTTGCTTGTAATGCAGATGAAAAAGTTAGTGATAAAAGTAGTATAAATCCTTTTAGAAAATTAAAAATCGTGGTTTTCATTCTTTATAATTTTAGGGGTTGAATTTATGAATTATATCATCGAATAATAAATCATTACAACAAAAATACAAATTTTTATTATAAAATCAAACCATTTCCCTGAAAATTGTCTTTAAATTCTAATTGTGTAATTATTAATGCGAATAAATGTTTGAGATTTTTGAGCTATTTTGAGCTATTTTTGCAATCAAAGTTGTAAAAAAATAACTTTTATTAATGCTTTTTTAGAAAAAGCACGCCCAAAGGGCTGGCAAAAATCGTTCGTTTTCACTCACGGCTTCGCTCCGCTTGCAAAAAGCGGAAGAAGGTTTTTCATGCCCTTTATTGGCATTATTAATGAAAAATCACACTCTTATTCTTATAAGTAAGGATTTTATGGTTGATATGAAGCTCTACCGCTTGTGAGAGAACTATTTTCTCTAAATCTCTACCTTTATGAATTAGGGTTGCTACAGAATCACGGTGAGTAATTGGGGTGATATTCTGCGCAATGATAGGTCCTGCATCGAGGTCGGATGTAACATAGTGGCTGGTTGCTCCAATTAGCTTTACACCACGAGCATGGGCTGCATGATACGGCTTTGCCCCAACAAACGCTGGAAGAAATGAGTGGTGAATATTTATGATATTATTAGGATAATGGGCTATTAAATCGCTCGAAAGTATCTGCATATAACGAGCTAATACACAAAAGTCGATTTTATACTCTTCGAGTAGCCCTAAAACACGTGCCTCCTGCTCCTTTTTCGTCTCCTTTGAAATTGGTAGATGAAAATATGGAATTTCGAAACGCTTAGCAACAGACTCCATATCGGGATGGTTGCTAATGATTAGAGGTAGCTCCACTTTCCACTCATTCGCAGTGTAGCGAGCAAGTAAATCGTATAGACAGTGCGACATTTTAGAGACAAAAATAGCCATACGAGGCGTTTCATCACTAAAATATAGATCAAATGTGACATTATGGCGATTGGTAAATAGTCGAGTAAATACCTCACGCATATCTTCACGCTTTATCGAGAAATTTTTTATCTCCCATTCGATACGCATAAAAAACGTACTCTCATCTTTATCAACATGCTGGTCGAGATTTACAACATTTCCGCCATTATCATTTATAAACTGCGATGCCATTGCTATTATGCCCTCTCTATCAGGGCAGTGCATTAACAATATTGCTGTAGGATTTTCACTATTCATTTTTTTATAATTAAAATTAAAAATATGCTCTAAATTCTGGATTTTGAAAGATTTTAGAAGTTGCATAAAAATAGTTCGAAAGCTATGAAAATAGTATCTCACGCTTTCGAACTATGCTAAATTACTGCTTTTTATTTAAATTACAACACGATTCACATAAATTACACGAATTGTTAATATTTTAACATATGGTAATAGTGCTGATTCCGGCTCATTTTCAAAATCTTTTGTTATGAATTACAATTTGTGGCTCGGCTGTAGAGACGTAGCCCTGCTACGTCTGAGTTTGGATTTGGCTTGGCAAATCCAATTTTGTTTGCCCCGTAAGCTCATTTTGCTTTGCAAAATTCGATTTTAGACGTAGCAGGGCTACGTCTCTACTGCTGGATGCGGAAACAGCTTTTGAGAATGAACCCTTTTTTGTCTCTAACTTTTTACAAAAAAATAAACTTATTGGAAATTATACAACATTTTTTGAGAATGTGCCTTGATTTCTACTCAATATTAACAATTGTGATACCAGCACCGCCAAACTGTTCATGCTCATCACGCAAGGAGCTTACAAACGGTAAAGTTTTCAGAAGCAGTCTGATTTGCTCTTTTAGGGCACCTGTACCCTTGCCATGGAGTATTTTCACCTCTTTAAAGCCAAGCATATAAGCTTCATCCACAAATTCTTGTGCCTTCATCATAGCCTCATCTACACGATAACCACGAAGATCTATCTGTTGAGAGAAGTCGAGACGTTTTTGGTGGGCATCGTATCCAATTTTTGGAGCACTACTATTAATTTTCTGCTCTATAGCAGCACTTTTTGCCACAACCTTTGCCACTAATTCTAGTTTTTCAACCTCAATCATAGTGGAAATTGAACCAAAATGCACATCAGCACGCTTTCCTTTGATTGAATTAACCTTACCTATTACACTCTGCCCTTTGATTCTTACATCATCGCCAACCACGATAGATCGAGTTTTGGGAGTTTGGGCAATTTGTGAAACAATCTCTCGCATCTCATTTTTTTGAGCTGTGCGCTGCTTACGTCTCTGCTGACGAGCACGTAATTGCTCAATTTTTTTCTCTATTGCCAAATTTTTGTCACTATCAGAGCTTTCCATCTGCTCAGAAAACTCTTCGACCTGCTTTCGGACCTCTTTAGTTCGCTCTTTATCGGCTTGCGATTTACGAATTTCGAAAATTGTATTCTCAATTAATTTGTTAGCACCTCCCAAAATTTTTGCAGCCTCATCTTTTGCCTCTCTAATCATCGCATTTTTACGACTTTTCAGCTCTTCTAAATCTTTTTCGTAGGTGGCAGCAAGCTCGTCAGCACGTTTTTCGGCAACTCTAATTTTATCACGTTTCGATTCCCAGTAACGTTTATCACGAGCCACTTCACGTAGTTGTTTTTCTAAAGATACCTGACCATCGCCTATCTTGCTCTTTGCACAGGCGATAATTTCGCCAGGCAGACCTATTTTTTGAGCAATTTCTAAGGCGAAAGAGCTACCTGGTCGACCAATCTCTAACTTGAAGAGAGGAAGGATATTTTTCACATCAAAAGTCATTGCTCCATTTACAACCACTTTCGATTTATCGGCATAATATTTTAGGTTTGTGTAATGGGTGGTAATCACTGCAAACATTCCTTTTTCTTCCATCTTTTCAAGGATAGATTCGGCTATTGCACCCCCCATAGTTGGCTCTGTACCAGTTCCAAATTCGTCGATTAACACCAACGAACGTTTATCTCCATAACGAAGAATATTTTTCATATTCTGAAGGTGGGAACTATAGGTACTAAGGTCGTTATCAAGCGATTGTTGGTCGCCAATATCGATAAAAATGTTGTCGAAAAGCGAGAAGGTGCTATTGTCGGCAACCGAAGGAAGCACTCCACACTGCAACATATATTGAAGCAGCCCCACGCTCTTCAAACATACCGATTTACCCCCAGCATTAGGTCCAGAGATAACCAAAATATGTTTATTTTTATCGAGAGTAAGATTAAGCGGAACAATTGCCTTACCCTCCTTTTTTAGAGCCATCTCTAAAAGTGGGTGACGAGCAGTCCAAAGCTCAATTTGTCGCTCTTGGCTAATATTTGGCATTACACCATCAATTTTTATGGCTAAAAGTGCCTTAGCTTTTAGAAAATCTACAAATGAAAGGTAGTGAGAGAGCGATTCAATCTCTCGTTTTCGAGGGAAAAACGAAAGCGTAATATCGGTGAGAATTTTACGTACTTCTCGCTTCTCTTGTGCCTCTAGCTCTTTAATGGCATTATTTAATTCGACCACTTCAACAGGCTCAATATAAGCCGTTTTACCTGTTGCCGACTCATCATGTACAAAACCTCTAATTTTACGTTTATTTTGGGCTGCAACAGGAATTACTAGTCGCCCATCACGCATAGATAGCGAAGCATCCTCTTCGACGATACCATCGTTTTGAGCCAAGCGCAGTATAGACTGTAGTTTTCGCCCCACCTCACGCTCCTTGGATACCATTTCACTCCGAATACGACTAAGCTCAGGCGAAGCTGAATCCTTAACCTTTGCAAATTCGTCGATTATCTGATTTATAGTTCTCATTTCAAGCTTAAAAGAGCCTATTTTTTCACCTAAGACCTTTAATCGATCAAGCTCCTCTTTGTCGTCGAAAAATCGGCGCAACTCATCCGAAAGCTCCATAGCTCTTCGAAGTGAAAGCAGCTCTGTAGGTTCAAGAAACATCCCCTCAATGCCTATTTTTCGGATAAAGTGGTTTGTATCTACATAGCCTGAAGCTGGAAAATCTTCATATTTTGTAAGAGCTTCGACCATTTGCCAAGTCTGCAATAAAGAACGCTGCACACGAGTGAAATCGGTAGAAAACTTCTGTTCTTTAGCTATAGTTTTAGCAAGCTCTGTAGAGCAATTATCGTGGATCATCTGTCGAATACGTTCAAAACCTAAACGTGATTCAAAATCATTTGGAAATATCAATTTAACTTTATTATTATTAATGTCAATAAAGGGCATAAAAAACCTTCTTCCGCTTTTTGCGAGCGGAGCGAAGCCGTGAGTGGAAACGAACGATTTTTGCCAGCCTTTAGGGCGTGCTTTTTTAAAAAAAGCATTAACAAAAGTTATTTTTTTACAACTCGGATTGCAAAAATAGCTCTAAAATTTCAAACCTTTATTCGCATTATTATTTATAGGAACTTCTAAAATCTGACTTTAGGAGCTTTCCCATTTTAAGGCTTAATCTTTGTATTTTGCAAAAACAGACGGTGGGAGCCACTACAGTCACTTTTTGCAAAATTAAAATCTAAAACTCTAAAAAGAAAAATCTCTCAAAATCTAAATCTAAAACCTTAGAATAAAAGGGAACTTCTAAAATCTGACTTTCGGAGCTTTTCTGTTTTAAGGCTTCACCTTTGGATTTTGCAAATAAGGGCGGTAGGAGCCACTACAGCCCTTATTTGCAAAATCCAGATCTAAAGCCTTAAAATAAAAAATCTCTCAAAATCCAGAATTTAGAACTCCCCTAAAAAATCAAATAAAACCAGTTATTATAAGTCATAACAAGATATAAGATTTGGTTGTGATTATAAGGATTAGAGTACAAAGATATAAAATTAGAATAAACTTACAATCATTAATTTATTATTTTATCCATCTTTTCTTTTGTGCGGACAAAGTTAACTATTCATGCGAATAAAGGATTGAAAATTTAAGTTATTTTTCTGTATAACAACCCTAAGAGCGAATAGAAAGCTTTGAACCTATATAATCTCACGGCGTAAACGAGCAACAGCAATACCTAGCATTTCACGATATTTTGCCACAGTACGACGTGCAATTTGATAACCTCTTTCTCTGAGGATTATCATAAGTGCTTCGTCAGTAAGTGGTTTGCGCTTGTTTTCATTAGCTACACACTCTGAAAGTATCTGCTTTATCTCTCTCGACGACACCTCTTCGCCACTCTCGGTAAACATCGCTTCCGAGAAGAAGAATTTAAGAGGAAAAATTCCAAAATGAGTTTGAATATATTTACTATTTACAACCCTAGAAATTGTAGATACATCTAAACTTGTTCGCTCTGCAATATCTTTAAGAATCATAGGTCGAAGTTTAGTTTGGTCTCCATCTTCAAAATATGCACGCTGAAACTCCAAAATAGAGTGCATTGTAAGCATTAGGGTTGCATCTCTCTGTTTAATTGCCGACATAAACCATCGTGCTGAGTCGATTTTTTGTCGTATAAATCCTATTGCTTCTTTGTCCTCTTCGCAGCAATTTTCACCTTTAGATTTTTGACGTTTATTGCTTTTAACCATCTCCTCCAACATATTAACGTAGGTGGAATTTATCTTAATATCGGGTGCATTATAGCGGTTTAGAGATAAATCTAACACTCCATTCTCATTATCCAGCACGAAATCGGGAATAATTTGAATTGTTGGTTCAGATTGAAGCAATTCGGCATATTGATTGGCAGGTTTTGGTGAAAGAGACACTATTACTGAAATTACACTACGTAGCTGAGCCTCAGTAATATTCATTCGATTTATAATCTTTTCATAATGTTTCTTTGAATAGTAATCAAAATAGTTGTCGAGCACTTTATATGCCAATTTGACATTTTCGCTTTGCTCCTTTCTTTTAAGTTGAATAAGAAGCGACTCTCTTAAATCTCTAGCGCACACTCCAGCTGGCTCTAACTTCTGCACCACCTTTACCAAATCTTCAATATCTTCAACCTCCACCTCAATAGAGTGCATAAAGGCTAAATCGTCGACAATGCTCTCATTATCACGACGTAGATAGCCATTACTATCTAAACTTCCAATTATATAGCTACATACTATTTTCTCAAGCTCTGTAAGTTCGTAATAGCAAAGCTGTTGTTCCAGAAATTCGGTAAGAGATAGCGAATTTGAGAGAGGGATGGTGCCATGTTTGTCGTCTTTTGATTGATTATTAACATAAAGACGATAGTTTGGAGTGTAATCGTCTTTAATATCGTCAATATTTACTTTATGAGAGGCGATAATATCATCGTTGCTACTATTTTCGCTCTCTTCTAGCACGGGATTCTCCTCAATTTCCTGTTTTATTCGCTGTTCAAGCTGAATAGCAGGAAGTTCGAGAAGTTTTATCATCTGTATCTGTTGTGGTGATAGTTTCTGTAGTAGCCCCTGTATTTGGCGATTTCCTATTGTTACCATACTCTTTATTTTTGCTGTTAGCTCACTAATAAAGGTGCGTTTAAGCTCCTTGTATCTTTTTTCCTAGATTTCGGGTAATTGCAACAAAAATAATGCCAATAAATTAATTTAATCACTTATTTTTACTATTTTTGTTTAAATATTCTTATAATCAATAGGATAATGAGTTATGCAAAAATAGTAATTTTTTGCCAACAAGCATAAAAGAGGTGAAATTTAACGTATATATTGAAAATAAAATGCAAAGTATATGATATTATAAATTAATTTTATCATACTCTAAAAACTCTTCAAATGTATATTTTTTGCCTGCAAGGTTCATAATTCTCGATAATATCTGATAACGAGAGGGTGCATTAAATTCCCTACTATCCCAATCACTCATAATGCTCGTTTTGCTTGGTCGCCACACCCCTTTTGCATTGTATAGTCCGCCCTCATAAACACCTACACTATCTTTATACCTATCCAATTCAAGAAATTTATGCCATTTTACTTCTCTTCTATTAGCGGTAAAATCTATATTTGCACCAACTCTACTGTAATCCAACGAATAGGATTAGGCGCATAGAGCGCACTCGTTACAACACCCTCTATTCTTGATTTTGCCATTATTTACGATGCAAAGCACTGGGCTTAATGCGGTTTGTCTATAAGTTTAAATATTCATGTGTCACATTACCAAGCTATAAGCATTAAAATATAGTGCGCTCTATGCGCCTAATCCTAAAATTAAAAACATCATTAGGGAAGTTCTAATTTTTGGATTTTGAGAGATTTTTTAAACATTATCTCTCTTTGTTGTTGCTTTGACTAAAATACATAGCAAAGATACTAATAATTTTCAAATAAATTCAAAATCTTTCAGTAGTTTACTGTAAGTATTCCTCAGTAATACTCAGAATTTCCCCAGTTTTACTCAGCAATACCCAGCAATTCTCAGCAAATACTCAGCAACTACTCAGTTTTCCCCAGCAATACTCAGTAATTCCTCAGTTTTACTAAAAAACTCCCCCAACTTCCAAAAAACCCAATTCCAAAAAAAAAGGTAAAAAACGACAAAACCCACAAAAATCAGAAAAAAAGTTAAAATTTTTTTA
>JAWXTR010000082.1:0-15285 GCA_044433365.1 Rikenellaceae bacterium | reverse complement strand
ATGAGATTTTTTGCTATTGAATTGAAAATATAGTGGTTCTACATTGAAATTTAATAGTGAAAAATATCGCTCCAAAAGTGCTGTTAAAAATATGGCAATAATTGTTTTACACTACTTAATACTAAATTATTATCGGTGTTAATCATTGGTTTAAATAATTATTTTAAAATGTGGGGATTTTCAAATAGGTTTATTTTTTATTTTTAAGTAACTTCTAATTCCTGAAAATCAGAAATTAGAAGTTACCTTTAGAGTTTTCCGAAAATTTCAAATCTTTATTCGTATGACTACTGTATAGCAGAACCACCAGCCTCAGTTGGCCAATAAGGATTTTGGTAAAGAGGCGAAGTAGATAGGTCGCCATCAGTAGCTGTAAGAGTGAAATCAAGAATTTCAAGCGGAGCTAAATAGTGAGCCATTTTCCAGATTAAACCGTTAAATCCATTGCTTGATGCAAGTTGACGATATGGATAGATATACTCTCCATCTTCTGGATAAAGGTCGGTTAGGTCGCCTTTGATTGATACGACAGCATCCGAAGCAGGATATTGTATTAGCATAGTCTTATCAGAGATATGAGATGAAGTACTACCTCCCTCGTCGATATATAGATCATAGTTGACGTCACCCCAAAGTTTAAACCCTTGTGGGTGATAAGGGGTTGTAACCATTTGATCCATAGCTCTCCAACGACGTAAATCATCGGCACGATAACCCTCTGATACAAATTCTGAACGACGCTCTTTACGAATAGCAAAAAGAGTTTTATCGGTTAGAAGTTGACCAGCAGTGTAAGCAGCCCAGTCATATTTAGCCTCTTTTTCCATATCTAGGGCATCTATAGTTGTTTGAATTGTTCCTGCATCTATACCTGCACGAGTTCTAATAGCTTCCCAATAGGTTGTAGCATTACCACCTAAGCTATTATATTTCATGTAGTAAGCCTCAACATAGGTAAGGTATGCTTCGGCTGCACGGAATATAGGGCAACCATTGTAGGCCATTGAATTACCAGAGTTGTGTGTGCCATCAGGATTTAAACCCTTACGAGAGAGATAACCGGTTACAGCACGACCTGAACCGCCCTCATTTACAACTGGTGCAGGTGGTTCTTCTTTAAATCCTTTTATAGATATATCAGAATTGTACCATACATTTGTTTGACCTGGATTTTTTAAAAATAATGATATGCGTAGGTCACGAAGCGACTCGCTAGAGTCCATTCCTTGTTTGCCATTTTTTCCTAGACGAGCTATGAAAATATCATCATCGTTAGAAAAATCTTCACTTGCATACCAAGGTAGACCTTTTCTATCAAGATACTGCATAATTAAACCACGGCTCATACCGTTACCTGCATTAGTAGCAGTGATAAAATAGTTGACCGCATGACAAGTTTTCCATGTTGTGTAGCTATTGTTGTATGCTCTCCAGAAAAGAACCTCATCGTAACCACTCATATCGCTATCAGCGAACATATTATAATAAGGATTTTCCTCATTATCAGGTTGTGGAGTAACGCCCGTATTTGGAGTAAGCGAAACAGAAGATGCAACTATATCAGAGGCAGAGATAGCCTCACCTAAGAAGTAATCAATCTCAGCATCTATTGAGCCTGCAATATATTGAAAATCGCTATTATAATCTTTTTCAGCACCTGGCCATCCAGTACCTCCTGGAACAAAAGCAGTGCCCTTAAAGTTAGTTAACCAACTTGCTTCGAAAAGAGCTACACGTGATTTAAGAAGGTAAGCTACATTTTTTGATAGGTAGTTGCCTGCTCCATCAGGTGGAGTATCTTGCATAAGTTCAGCTGCTTTATCAAGGTCAGAGATAATGAAACGAGCAACCTCATTACGTGGGCTACGTTTTGAATTTTCTGTTAGAGTCTCATAATCGTCGGCTAGAATGGTTGTAACAATAGGAAAATCGCCTAAGTCTCTCCATTTAAGGTAGTAAAAATAAGCTCTAAGCCAATATGCTTCACCGATACAGTGCTCTACAAGGCTTTCTGTACCAGAAATTTCGCCAGCCTCGTATTTAGGTAAAACATATTCAAGGAAATAGTTAACCTCGTAGATGGCTTCGAAATTCCAATAAGAAGTGGTTTGTGTGTTAACTTGCCAAAGTCCTTCAACAAAACGTTGGTTAAGAGAATAGTTTAGTATATCGTCTGTACCATAAGTGGTAGTCTTAACCCCACCATCTTTCGCACCGTATATGCCTGTTTGAGAGAAGGTAATATGGTTTTCTATATAATTAATATATAGAGGCATTAAGAATGCTCTTAGTTGGGCATCCGTGCTAAAATAAGACTCAGGTGTTAAGGTCGATACAGGCTCACGGTCAAGAAAGTCATTTCCACATGATGTGAATAGTCCTAACGCACCCGATAAAAGAGCTACCGAAATATATTTAAAAATTATTTTCATACGTCTATATTTATTTAATATTGTATATCTCAAACAAATTATCAAAAAAGATTATTATGTAAGAGAAATAATACATTTTATTTCAACTTATTAAAAACTTACATTAATACCAAAAGAGATGGTAGATTGAAGAGGATAGTTCATGCCGAAGTTAGTACCATCGATTGTTTCAGGGTCGAATTGGTCAGGAAGAGCTGTTGCTGTCCAAAGATTTTCGGCAGAGGCAAAAACTCTTAAGTTTGTGAAACCAAGTTTTTCTAACATATTTTGATTGAAGCTATATCCAACCTGTAGGTTTTTAAGTCTAATATATGAAGCATCTAATAGATAACCAGTCTGAATTTGATAGTTCTTAGTATTATTATTGATTAATCGAGGATAGTAAGAATCTAAGTTTTGACCTAGTGGGTGATCTTCGTCAGCTCGGAAGTAATCAAGAACTTCTGTAAAATATGACATATTATATATTGAACCTGAACCACCAAAGAAATATGACTTGTTTGTAGCATAATCACGTTTCATTGTTCCTTGGAAAAATGCACTTACATCAAAGCCTTTATAATCGGCTGTTAGGTTAATACCAAAGTTGTAACGAGCAGTTGAATTACCAATTATTTGCATATCGCCAGAGTCGTATATAGTGTTTGCACCACTACTTATTTTGCCATCACCGTTAATATCAGCATACATAATATCACCAGCAGTCCATTTATTAGCATCACCACCATCTGTAATCATTGTCTGACCACCATTGGGAAGTGTAGCTAAGTGTTGTTGCATCTCAGCGTCTGTTTTAGCGATACCAATTGTTGTATAACCCCAAATTTCACCAAGTTTTTGACCTGAATAGTAGGTGTCGGATCTACCATTGTTAGAATAAATACCACTATATGCAGTAAATGACAAAGAACCTGTATCATTAGGATAGTCGTCGATTGTAGTTTGAGAATCATATAGATTTATGCTTGCTGAATATCCAAAACCACTATCTGTTCTATCATTCCAACGTATACTCATCTCCCAACCCCTGTTTGTTAGGTTTGTATTATTGGCATTAGGTACATCTGTACCAAGAATAGATGGTAGATCTTCTGCAGGTCCAACCATATTTAATGTTTTACGGTCGAACCAATCGAATGAAAAAGATAGGCGGTTGCGAAGAGCGGTAACATCAAAACCAATATTAGTACTTTTAATAGTTTCCCAAGTAAGCGACGAATTAATAAGATCAGATGAAGTAGCAGTGTTTGTTAAGGTGCCGTCAATCAACCAATATCCTGTGCTTGATGTAAGCCCCATTTGAGAGTATGTAGGATATAGGCTAGATGTGTTTTGGTTGCCTAATTCCCCGTAAGAGGCACGAAGTTTTAACGTAGAAATTTTATCTCTAAGATCTCCAAAAAACTCTTCATTAGCAATATTCCAACCTGCTGAGAACGAAGGAAACATATCCCAACGAGAATCTGAACGGAAACGTGATGTACCATCATAACGTGCATTTACCTCTAAAAGGTATTTACCATTATAGTCGTAGTTAAAACGGCCAAAATATCCTGCTGTAGCCCAGTCGGTAAGAGAACCGCCCACTGTTGGAGTTAAAGCTGAACCTGTAACATCAGTACCATCTGTCATATCTAAAGTTTGACTTCCTGTTACGATTATACCGTTACGTGTTGTATTAAAACTATTCAACACATTACATTCTGCTTGAAAACCAGCCATAACTTTAAAGTTATGCTTGTCATTTAAGGTAAAAGAGTAATCAGTATAGATGTTAGGATTTGTATAGGTAGTGACAGCCGATTTTTCATATACAGATGCAGTGTTGTAAAGCGACTCAACAACCGCTGTGCCATCTACAAGGTATGAGTATATATATTGTTTGTCAGTGTGAAGACGAGTCGATTGGAATTTGTAGTTTATTTCACCAGTAATATTCCAGTTTTTTATAGGAGTAGCAACAACTTGAAATTGTTGGAATAGTTTATTATATTTATTGATATCTGTACCACCATTTTGAAGAAGATTAGCATAGTTCATTACTAAGTTTCCATTTGGATCATACATTGGGACTAAAGCCGACATTTGAGCATCTCTTAGCTCAATATCATCCAAATAACCAGGTTCTTGTTGCTCTGTTTGTTGATATTTAATGTTGTAGTTATATTTTAAAAATTCTGTAAGTTGACCAGAAACACGTAGATTTGTAGCAAAACGAGTGTAGCTATCGGTATTATAATTGCTATAACCCTTTTGGTTAAGATAGTTGACAGAGGCGTAAACTTGAGCAATATCTGTACCTCCGTTAATCGAAAAATTGTGTTCTTGACCAAAAGTCCAATCTTTATAGATTCTGTCAAACCAATTTTCATTTGCATTAGATTGAGGAATATTATCTTCCCATTCTACACCGTCAGCAATAGTTGCCTCATTGTTTATAGGGTCGTTATAATATGCAACAACTCTATCATAATATCCAGCTTCCAGCGTTTGATCTGCACCAGCATAAGCATCATTGATGTAGTTAACTTGTTGGAATGAGTTCATAGGAGTAGGCATAGTTGTTTGAGTTGCAAAACGGAAAGAGTTGTTGTAGTTCATTACCATTTTGCCACTTTTACCCTTTTTAGTAGTGATAAGAATTACACCAAACGGAGCACGTGAACCATAGATAGAGGATGCAGCAGCATCTTTAAGTACTGATACAGATGCAATATCTTGAGGATTAAGAGTGTTAATATCACCTTCCATACCGTCGATTAGGACTAGTGGATCGCCACTTGATCCAGAGGCGATAGTGCCCTGACCACGGATAGAGATAGAAGAAGCATCACCTAAACCACCAGTCGAACTTGTAATAGATAGACCGGGAACAGCACCTTCAAGAGCTTGTGAAGCGTTTGTAATTGGACGTGAAGTGAAAGCTTCTTCGTCTACAACCGATACCGAACCTGTAAGATTAACTTTCTTTTGAGTACCGAAACCTACGACTACAACCTCTTCAACACCTAGTGCATCGATTTCCATTGTTACGTTGATTGTACCTTTGTCGGCTGGAACAACTGTGTTTACATAACCTACGAAAGTGAAAAGCAGATTTTCATCACTTGATACATTTTTGATAGAGTATGCACCGTTCATGTCGGTAATTGCACCTTTAGCAGTTCCATCAACTTGAACAACAACACCACCCATAGGTGAATTGTTTTCGTCAAGAACAATACCTGAGATAGTTTGTGTGGTTTGTGCCATTGCAGAAACTGCAAACATACAAGCCATAACTGTCATTACAAGTACTCTCCTAACCTTTGGCAATAACTGCCAAGATAGCTTGGTAATTTCTCTCATAATTATAATAGTTTTAGTGGATTCTATTTTTTATTTTATATCAAATTTTAGGGAAGAATCCATAACCCTCAAAATTTTGATAACAAGTCAATAAATCTGCTTAGAATAATATTCTTTTTATTACTTTTGGGAATAAAGACATGAAATTTTTGAGCTATTTTTGCAATTCTAGTTACAAAAAAATAACTTTTGTTAATGCTTTTTTTAAAAAAAGCATTAACAAAGTGATGGAAAAAATCGTTCGTTTCCACTCACGGCTTCGCTCCGCTCACTAAAAGCTGAAGAAGGTTTTTCAGACCTTTATTGGCGTTACTTGTTTAGTTTAAAGCAAAATAGTTTAATTTATCTTCGTCAACCTCGATTCCTAGTCCGTAGCCTGTTGGAACATCAATATATCCATCTTTGGCTGCAAAAGGCTTAGTGATAAGCTCTTCACGAATACGATTAGGGCTGCGGTCGAACTCCAATAGTGGCTGTTTGTCGAAAATACGACCTGGAGAGTATTGAAGGTTTGCTGTAATATGTAGATTCGCCGAAATTATAATTCCTGTACCCCAGTTGTGAGGTGTCATCTCTACATGGTAGGTGTTTGCAATTGTAGATATTCGTTTAGCCTCTGTAATACCTCCTGTAGTGCCAGTTTCTGGTTGGATAAAGTCTACACAACGATTCTCTAAAAGCGTTTTAAATCCATCGCATCTAAATTCACACTCACCAGCTGCTATAGGAATATTTACCCTGCTACGAAGCTCTTTGAATCCAGCGTAATCGTCGGGTGTGATTGGCTCTTCAAACCACATAATATCATATTGCTCAATTTTTTGAGAAAGCTCAATTGCTTCACGAACATTATAGGCGTGGTTAGAGTCTACACCTAGTTTCATATCATTTCCGATAGCTTTGCGAATTGCAGCGACGTTTTTAACATCTTTTTCAATGCCTAAACCCACTTTCATTTTAACAGCACTATAGCCAGCCTCTTTATACTCTAAAGCCTCTTGAGATAGCAGACGCTCCATATTTGCATCGCCCTCCATGGCATCTGTAAAGTATAGACCAGTGGCGTAAACCTGCACTTTTTCACGGAATCTACCCCCTAAAAGAGTTGAAATAGGTTGTTTTAAAATTTTACCTTTTAAATCCCAAATAGCAACATCTAAGGCACTAATTGCCGACATTAAAATACCCTTTCGAGCGTAATCAATGGAGCGACGAAACATATCGTTCCAAATCAGATCGCTATCTAATGGTGATTTTCCAATAACTAGTGGCTTTAGAAAATCTATTCCGGCTTTAATAATATTCGCAGGGCCATAACCCTCTCCCCAACCTACTAAACCACTTTCAGTTGTAACTTTCACTACGCAAATTAAGCGTGAAGCGTAGTCGAACTGTGAGAAGTAGAATCTTTCGTCTAAAGTGTCTGACAAAAGATAGGTTTCAATCTCTTTGATTTTCATTTTTGTATCTTTTAAAAAAAATTATGGGGAGTTCTAAATTCTGGATTTTGAGAGATTTTTCTTTTTAAGGCTTTAGATTTGGATTTTGCGAATATAGGCTGTAGTGGCTCCTACCGCCTTTAAGTAGTGTAAAACAATTATTGCCATATTCTTAATAGCACTCTTGGAGCGATATTTTTCACTATTAAATCTCAATATAGAACCACTATATTTTCGATTCAATAGCAAAAAATCTCATCTCCAATAGCACTTTTAAAAATACACCAATAATTATTTTACCCTACTTATTTGCAAAATTCAAAGATGAAGTCTTAAAATGGAAAAGCTACGAAAGCCAGATTTTAGAAGTTCCCTTATAAGGGTAAAGTTTTTTAGCTCTACCCTTTAGCGGAATTATAATTCTGAATTTGACCATCTTATAATTCCATGCGCTCTTAAAGTGCAGGTAAGCTATCTTTAAATGTAAGAATTAAACAGGCTACGATAAGTACTACAGCTGCCATCGACATAATAGAGAAAGATTTTTTAGTACCTTTCCACTCACCACTCAAATAGCCCCAAATATTACCGAAGATAAGCGATAGAGCCAACATTACAGGCCAAGTGATAACATTGCCCATCTCACCAATAGATGAAGCAACGATTCCGCTTAGACCTAGAGGTAAGAACCATAGTAGACCAGTAATTTTTGCCCAAACTACAGATTTCATATAGCTGCTTTGACCAACTTTTGAAAAATCGCTCCAAGTTTTATTTTTACAAAGCAAGAATATAGCATAACCTAAGTTCATAAGTAGTCCACCAAACACCACAACCGCACGTGGAGGAAGAGCAGCACTAGCATCGTTCATACCCATACTTTTAGCACCATTAAGAATTGGAGTTGCAGCCTCAAAACCAATATTTAGAAGCGATGAAAGCACACCCGACGATACCACGATAATAATACCTAACATCAAACTTTTTTTCTCACCATCGGTTTTGTCGCTATTTTGATTTTGCTCTTTATCACGTAAAATTCCAGAGTATGCCGACATTACAACGCCAAGTAGCATAATACCTACACCAATAATAACATAAGGAAATGATGGTTGAGATGTTGCTCCAGCGATGCCAAATAGAGGGATAATAGCTCCAAGACCGCCAGCAAGACCCATTACAACACCATTTGTAATAGAAACGCCTACATAATTTACGCTAACGCCAAAAAGAATACCACCTATACCCCAAAGAAATCCGAGAAGGGTAGATTTAAATAAAACTGCTGAATCTGCTGCAAAAATTGCATCAAAAAATGAAGTTGAAGCTACAGCTCCCCAGATAACTGGAACAACGAGCATCGCTACAATCGAATAGATAAACCAAAATGCCTCCCACGATAGAGGTTTCTGATTTTTCATTCCCATTCCGAAGCTTCCCTGTGCGAAGCCTGCTAACAAAAGTAGAATAATTCCTGATAGTGACATAATGTAATTAAATTTTAATGTTTAGGGAGCTTTTAAAAGCAAGAGAGCAAAACTTCCCATATTTAAGGTTAATATTAACTTATTTGGTTATATGTTGTCTGACAAATATACTACTTATTTTTAAATTAGCAAATAAAATTGTAAATTAAATTTGTAATTTTATTTGATTTTGGGTTTAAAATTTTGATAATTAGGTAATTATGAAAATAATGTAAAAAAATAAAGAATTACTATTTTTAATCAAATAATCTAATTTTGATTAAAAATAGTAATTCTTTTATTTCTGAATTTGGTAAAAATAATACGGCTCAGTTTTTAGTTTTTAAACCATTAATGGCATTCACTAAAAGCTCACAGATCCGTATAGTTGCGGTGTACAGCCATTGCGTGTAACGTGTCCAACTCAAGCACTAAAACACAAATCTAACATAAAGTATAAGACGATTATCGACAGTCACAGGATATGTTTCGATAGGTTGAAGATATTCGTCTACCTCTTTCGACCATTGAGCATAGTTGTAGCCATATTCTAAACCAAATGAAAGTGCCGAAGTTGCATGGTAGAATGAACGAACAGCCACACGTCCATGCCAATTTACGTCGCCATATCTAAAATAACCATAATCGTAAGTTCCATCTACGGTTTGAGTGAGATCAAGAGCCTCTTTAGAGCCAAAGTTGTGTTGATAGCCAGTAAATAGACCAAATTGGAAGTTTGAAAATTTGGGAGTTTCAAAATCAAACCATGAAGTCATAGTATAGATATTAGCATACTCATAATCGGTATCAATAGAGCTACCTGCAACTTTGCCATACCCTCCAATCATTGAAAGGTGACTAAGGTTTGAGCCATAGATACCCCAAAGTTGAAATTTATAGTCGTTTACAGTATATTTTGCAAATGCACTAATGCTTCCCGATGATATTTTCTCGTTTACTGCAAAAACTTCGCCCATTGAATTGGTGCGAGAGTTGTAAGGTTTCAGAACTTTAAATTCGGCGGTAAGTCCTGCTAAAAATCGGTCGCTATTTCCAAAAACCATCTGTGCACTTATAGCAGGCATTAAAGCGTTGCTTTGAGCATCGGTAGGACCAACACTATTGTGAGGAGTAAACATCTCAAGTGCAGATCTAAAAATCACATTTTTACCAAATTTATGGCTATATCTAATCTGCATACCACGATTAAGCGGACAGTAAGGTATACCAGCCATATCCACTGTATTTGAGATAATTTCGCTAGGGAAATTTAGGTTGTTTGTTTGACCTAAAAGTAGTGAATTTTTCTCCCAATCCAAGTTTAGATAGGCATGGCGCATACGTAACATCTGCATATAGCTATCGCCTGAGCCTGCAAAGTCAGTTTCGATATATAGTCGCCCTTTTGCTCCCAAAGCCTCAATTCCATCTACCGAAAATGTTAATCGTGTGGCGTAAGGGTTGAATGTTAGCTTGTCAACATCGTTAAGGTCTACACCATTTGTGTCGTAAGATGGCGCAAGGGGCATAAAATAGATTGCAGAGTTACGAACGCTAGCGTGTGCATAGCTATCATAAATAAAACGTAAATCAAGTGTACCCCCAAACTTATAGGTTAGTTTTTTTTCTGCTTTCTCTTCTATCTCTTCGTTGTTAAGATAGAGAGAATCTACAGTAGAGGCAGTGGCAGCCGAAAAAAATAGTGTTGATAATAAAATTGTAAAAAATCTCTTCATAGGTAAAATATTTGTAATTTTTATGGGGAGTTCTAAATTCTGGATTTAAGAAGCTTTCAAAATTATTTTAGTTGACAAAGATAGTAATTTATTTCTCTTTCAGTCATTTTAAACTAAAAAAACAGACTAGGATTAAATTTTTTTATTAATTTTGTCATATATCTATGAGAATTTATAAAAGAAAGTTGTATTGTCAGCTATTTTTGTAACCCGAAAAGAGAACTTAATTATTTGATTTATAGGTTTTCATAAAATTTTAATATTATCAAAAAACGATATAATGTTTGTAAGATGCTTTGGATGTGCTCTCAATGGGATTGAGGCTATTATAATAAAAATAGAGGTAAATACCTCACTAGGTGTTCAGATGTTTATCGTTGGACTTCCTGATAGTGCTGTAAAAGAGAGTCAACATCGGATTTTTTCGGCGTTCGAAACCAACAATTACGCTATACCGGGAAGAAGAATAACGGTAAATATGGCTCCCGCTTTTATTCGTAAAGAGGGTTCGTATTTTGACTTACCTATCGCTATTTCTATTCTTGCTGCATTAGATAAGCTCTCTTCTGATTATATTGGCGACTACATTATAATGGGTGAACTCTCATTAGATGGTACAATCCTACCTATTCGAGGTACTCTTCCTATTGCCTTAATGGCAAAACAGGAGGGATTTAAGGGTGTGATAGTACCTTACGAAAATAGTAAAGAGGCGGCAGTTGTTGAGGGGATTGAGGTGTATGGAGCAAGGAAACTACGTGATGTAACAGCGTTTTTTGATGGTGATAAATCTGCTCTCGAAAAGGTTGAGGTGGATTTAGAGAGTGAATTTAACGAAAAAACCTCTGTTTTTGATTTTGATATTTCTGATGTAAGGGGGCAGGAGAGTGTAAAACGTGCTTTGGAAGTGGCAGCAGCTGGCTCGCACAATATTTTGTTAGTTGGTTCGCCAGGTTCGGGCAAAACCATGCTTGCTCGACGTTTAGTCTCAATTATGCCACCAATGAGTATAGACGAGTCGTTAGAAACCACCAAAATACACTCTGTAGCCGGTAAAACAGGTTCTTCAAAGGGGCTTATAACTCATCGCCCTTTCCGTTCACCCCACCACACTGTCTCAAATATTGCACTTGTAGGTGGAGGAACATCTCCACAGCCAGGCGAAATATCGCTCTCTCATAATGGAATACTCTTTTTAGACGAACTTCCAGAGTATGGACGTGCGGTGTTGGAGGTTATGCGCCAACCACTTGAAGATAGGGTTATAACCATCGCAAGAAGCAAATATAGCGTAGAATATCCTGCAAATTTTATGTTAGTGGCATCTATGAACCCCTGTCCTTGTGGTTACTACGGACACCCCGAAAAGGAGTGTACCTGTAAAGTGGGCGACATAAAGCGTTATATGAATCGTATATCTGGACCACTTCTCGATCGTATCGACATACACATGGAGGTGCAGCCTGTAAGTTTTAGTAAGCTATCTTCAGTAAGATCTTCTGAAACTAGTGAGCAGATACGAGATAGGGTAGTGAAAGCTAGAAATATCCAGATCGAGCGATTTAAAGGAACGCCTATTCATTCAAATTCGATGATGACAAATCAACAAATAGAGCGTTACTGTGAAATAGATGCAGAGTCGAAAAAAATGCTCTCTTATGCAATGGAAAATATGGGTCTTTCGGCTCGTGCCTACCACCGTATTCTAAAGTTAGCACGCACCATTGCCGACTTAGATGGAGTTGAGAATATTAACTCTGACCATATTTTTGAGGCTATTCAGTATCGTGCTCTTGAGAGAAACATTTGATAATTTATAATTCATAATTTACTCTTTCTCGCACTCAACTGTAGCACAAGTACCGCAGTTACCTGAGCAAACAGCAGATAAATCGACCTCAGTACCAAAAATTTCTCTCTCCTCTTCCAAAATTGTGCGAGAAGTACAGTTAATTCCACGCTCTTTCATGTGTGGGTTATCACCGATTTCGCTCTCAATATGATGTCCTTTGCGAAAATAGGTAATTAGCAGCGAAAACATTAAAAATGCTACACTAAAGATTGCTGCACATAGTGTTACAGTCATTGTTGTTCCCATATCTGTATCTAATTTATAATTTATAATTCATAATTCATAGCATCTACCTCTATCTCCAAGATTTAAGTAAAAATAGTTGAATAAATCCAAATATCTCAAGTCGACCAAACATCATAGCAAGCGTACAAACTAGCTTGCCAGCCTCAGGAATAGAGGAGTAGTTGCTAAGTGAACTAACCGAGCCAAAACCTGGTCCAACATTTCCTAAACTTGCAAGAGTTGCACTATAAGCAGTAGTTAAGTCGATATTCATAGCTGTTAAAATAACTGTAAAAATAAATGTTCCCATTAAATATAGGGCTACAAACACCAACACTGAGTTTATAAGTTCGTCTGAAAGGATAGTTTTATTTAGCTTGATTTTAACAATTGCATTGGGGTGTTGTATATGTTTAGTTTTAGCTCTAAAAACTTTTAAAAGTATTAGTAGCCTATCAGCCTTTATACCTCCAGCAGTAGAACCAGCACAAGCACATTGTATAGTATAGAAAATCAAAACCAACACCGAGAGCGAAGGCCATAGTGCGGTATCAACTGTTGCAAAACCTGTAGTTGTAATAATTGAAATTAGCTGAAAAATGCCATAACGAAACGAGTTGAATAGTGAATAACTATTTGTGGCAAACAGATTAAGTGAAATTACAATTGAGGCTACAACTATAGACAAAATATAAAATCGAGCCACTTCCGAGCGGAAAATATTTGTCTTTTTTTGAGCAAAAGTGGCAAACATAAGCCCGAAATGGAGACCTGCAAGGAGCATAAATACCGTTATCACCACCTCAATCCAAATATTATTGTAATGGGCAATACTCATGTTTTTGGTGCTAAAACCACCTGTTGCAATAGTCGAAAGAGCATGATTTACAGCATCAAACCAATCCATACCTGCAAGTTTTAAACATGCAGCCTCTGCCGTCATTAAAAGAATATATACAAATAGCATAATCCTAACCACTACATCTACTCTATAGCGATAGTTGTCTTTTGCAAGCGATGATATTTCAATATTCGAAAGCGATAGCTTTGCTCTTCCCGAGGGGAGCACTGCAAGGGCAAACATAATCACCCCAGCACCTCCAATGGCGTGCGTACAACTACGCCAAAACAACAGACCTTTTGGTAGTGCCTCCACATCTTGCAGTATTGTGGCACCAGTGGTGGTGTAGCCCGAAACGCTCTCAAAAATGCTATTTACAAGGGTAAATTCTCCGCCCCAGAGTATGTAGGGAAGCATCCCGACAACAGTCGAGGCAATCCATGAGATTACCACAATAGCATATCCCTCTTTATTTAAAATTTCGGTACTTGATTCGACAAAAATAAGCGGAAATGAGCCAATAATCGCAGTTAAAAGAGTAGAGAGAAGTAGAGGGAAAAAAGCGGTATCCACGCCATTAAAAAACGATATTAATGCTGAAATAAGCATAAAAACCGAATTTAATAGGATTGCTAACCCTGCATATCTTGAAATTAACGAAAATCTCATAACAATTTACTCTTTTTTTACTGTATTAAATAAGGTAACTTCTAAAGGTAACTTCTAAAGGTAACCTCTAAAATCTCTAAAAATTCAGAACTATCCATAATCCATCTTGCTGTTTTGTATGTCAAAATAGTAGCGATAGAGAGCGCAAATATACACTATTTTTTCAACAAAAAGGTTGTAGTGTGGTATATTTTATTTAAGTTTGCAAAAATTTTTATAAATAATACCGATGGAGAGCCTTTTAAAAAAGTACAAATATCACCTCTACGCAATTTTTACAGTGATTGTGTGGGGGGCAACGTTTATATCCTCAAAACTACTTATCGTTGGTGGTGTTACCCCTGCAACGTTGCTTATTTATCGATTTTCAATAGCCTATGTAGGTATCTGGTTTATATCGGAAAAAAAACTTATGGCTGATAGCTTAAAGGATGAGTTCAAATTGATGTTGGCAGGTTTTTTTGGCGGTACTCTCTATTTTGTTACCGAAAATAGTGCTTTAGGAATTACCCAAGTCTCAAACGTAGCCATTATTTTAGCAACCACTCCGCTTTTAACTGCTATTGTGGCTAGAATTGCAGGTGAGCGTGACAGATTAAATCGAAGATTTGTAATAGGCTCTTTTATTGCTCTTTTTGGGGTTTCTTTGGCTGTATTTAATGGTAGTGTAATATTAGATTTAAATCCTGCTGGCGATGCACTATCGTTTTGTTCAGCTCTTTCGTGGAGTATATATATGTATATACTTAAAGGATTAAGTGGTAGGTATTCTACGGTATTTATAACCCGAAAAGTGTTCTTCTATGGTGTTGCAACGCTTCTTCCGCTCTATCCTGTTCTTAATATGGAGTTCTCTTTGGTGCCTTTTCAAGATATGTCGCTTGTTGCGCATCTACTCTTTTTAAGTGTTGTTGCATCTTTGGTATGTTTTATTATGTGGAATCGCTTAGTAAAAGAGATTAGCCCTGTATCGGCTGCTAGCTACCTCTATTTCCCTCCTGTAGTCTCGCTTGTGGCTGCATTTATAATCTTAGATGAGACAATTACCTTTATGGCAATTTGCGGTATCGCTTTAATTCTGTTTGGGGTTTATATCTCTAGTAAGCGAGGTGGTAATGCAAAATAGATGTAGTTGCAAAAATGCGGTTAGTGGCATATTTAAGGGAACTTCTAAAAATTGGATTTTAACGCTTTTTTATTTTGAGGCTTCACCTTTGAATTTTACAAAATGCACCGTAGGCACCGCTACGCCCACATTTTGCAAAATCCAAATCTAA
>JAWXTR010000081.1:0-15329 GCA_044433365.1 Rikenellaceae bacterium | reverse complement strand
ATTTTTTGCTATTGAATCGAAAATATAGTGGTTCTATATTGAGATTTAATAGTGAAAAATATCGCTCCAAGAGTGCTATTAAGAATATGGCAATAATTGTTTTACACTACTTAGAACTCCCCTTTAATAAAAATAGAGTCTCTTAGCCTGTTTTTTAACCGAAGAACCAATTATTGCCGATTTTTTAGCTCCTATGCTCCAAAGTTCCTCCAAAACCTCTGCTGCAATAGAGTTATCTACCGCCATTAAGATGCCACCAGATGTTTGAGCATCGGCTACAGCAATTTTACGACTAAGAGGCACTGTACGTGCGAAAATTGCATCATCGCCTACCGATTTCATATTACGCATAGCTGTAGAGGGCACACAACCGCTATTTACAGCAGCTTCAACACCATCTATAAGCTGCAACTCACTGCAATCAATCTGAATTGTAACATCACTCGACATTGCCATCTTATTTAAGTGACCTATCAAACCAAAACCTGTAATATCGGTAGCGGCTTTTACACCATATTTTTGCATTACCTCACACGCTTTATCATTAAGTGTACGCATAGAGTCGATAGCCTCCATATAAGAGGTTTCATCAGCAATTCCTAAACGTTTTGCAGCAATCATAACCCCCACACCAAGTGGTTTGGTAAGAATAAGGGTCTGATTTGGCTCTAAAGCATCGTTTGTGGCGATTTTATCGGGATGGCACACCCCAACCACCGCCAAACCATACTTTGGAGTATCGTCGTTTATGGTATGACCACCCATTATAAGCGCATGAGCCTCTTCGATTTTTGAAGCTCCACCAGCCATAATCTGCCCTAAAGCCTCCATTGGAAGCTTGTCGGAAGGAAACATATTAAGATTAAGGACAAGTAGCGGCTTACCACCCATTGCATAAACATCGCTAAGCGAATTTGCAGCAGCTATCTGCCCAAAAACATAGGGGTCGCTACATACAGGAGGGAAAAAGTCGGTAGTAACAATTAGTGCCATATCATCACTGATACGATATACCCCAGCATCATCAGAGGTAGAGGTATCAACAAGCACATTACTGTCACGTAGCGGAGTAAACGAAGAGATAATCTCCATTAACTTATCTTGTGGAATCTTAGCAGAACAACCGCCTTGACCACTATATTGAAGTAGATCTATCATATTTTGTATATTGTATATTTTTTTCAATTAATAGTGAGGCTAACTGCTCGGCAACTTCACTATCGCTAACCTCTAACGACATTCCGCACTCAGAGCTTATATCCTCTGGTGTTGCAATAACTTTTATCTTTAAGTTATTGATTTTGCAGAGATTATCAGCCTTTATAGCTGCACGAGAAGATGCAAATGTAAATAATATTTTAACCATTTTATAGCTTTGAAATTTCTAGTAACGAGTTATATAGAAAATCTAAATCTTCTTTTGTGTGGTATGGCGAAAGAGATATTCGTATCGTACCCTCTGGATAAGTTTTTAAGGTTTTGTGTGCTAATGGTGCGCAGTGAAGCCCCCTTCTAATCTCAATTCCATATTTTTCGTAAAGAATATCGGATGCAGCAGCAATTCCCAAATTTTCAAACTGAACAGAAAACAATTCAGCTTGATTTTCAGGTAAATTTGCAGCAAAAACCTCAATATTTTCTATTTTCTTAACCTTTTCAAGAAGTGAGAAAAAATCGGCACGAGCATGAAGCTTTTCAGGTCGAAAATCGAGTGCAGCAAGCAGCATCTCAATCCCCATTATATTAGGTGTACCAGCTTCAAATTTATCGGGTAGGGTAGAGGGCATCTCATAATTTGCTGAATTACTGCCTGTACCCCCTTTTTGAAGCGGTTCAAGCTTATCAGGCTCTTTTACATAAAATCCACCAACTCCCGTTGTGCCAAGAAGAGATTTATGAGCTGTAAAAATCACAAAATCACCACAAAAATCGAAATCAAAACTTCCTGCCGATTGTGAAGCATCAATATAAAGTAGTGTTTTACCCTCGGTAAGCTTACTAAGCTGCGAAATTGGCTCAATTACACCATTTACATTACTTGTATGGTTAACACAAACCAAAGAATAGTTTGTAAAATCTATATCTTTCGCCTTTTCTAAGTCGACCAACCCGTCACTACCACACTCCATAGTATCAATTATAGCACCTGCATGAAAAAGCGGACGCATAGTGGCGTTATGCTCCATTCCCGACACCAAAACTCGCTTACCTTTAAGCTCTAAGGAGTTGATTATCAAATTAGAAGATTCAGTAGCATTTTTTGTAAAAAATATATTATCGTCATTTACACTAAAAAGCTCTGAGAGCCTATCTCGACACTGTTCAACAACTCTAACATTCTCTACAGCACGACTGTACGAAGCTCGACCATAGTTTCCTCCACGTCTTAGATAGCTTACAGCCGCCTCTTCTAGCTCTTTAGGCTTTGGAAATGAAGTAGCCGAATTATCAAAGTATAGATTAAGTTCCATGTTAAAATGCTGTTCTTATGGATATACAATTTTTGCGGTATTTTGAAGAGTTTGGCTAATTTTGTACATATTGCTAATTACGCCTATTTCGATACTCTCTTTAATGCCAAAATAGTCGACACATGTACCACAAATAATCAGCATTACTCCTTTGTTTTCAATCTCTTTAAGTGTTGAGATAATTGCACTATCTTTTGCAGCATATCGCACACCCTCGTTATAAAAAATTATTGTAGATGGAAGAGAGTCTGATTGGGCAATGGTAGAAAAATATGCCTTCATAAGCATTACGCCTAGCTCATCGCTTCCGCTCCCCATAGTAAGGCGGTTTACGACTACTGTATAGTCTGCTACACCGCTAACTCCTGTAGGGCAGCTTATTACACCTGAATCACCATTTATTTTACCTGTCGTAAAACGTACAATACCCACCTCACTTTGAGCCGAGATACCTAGTTGTGAAAGAAAATCAACAACATTGTTTTGCGAAGTTTCATTATCTAAAAGCACCTCGATTTCTGTCACTTCTGTAAGCGAATCAATAGCCTTTTTTGTCTCTATTAGTGGTTGTGGACATGCCATACCACGTGCATCTACTGTTATCATAATTTAATTATTTAATCTCTATTAATTTTTTAGCTACTAGAGCTAAATCGTTATTTTCAATCAATATTTTACCTAAAACCTCACCTGTGCGCTTTCCACTTGCCATTGCATACCCTTTATCGTAGTAGTCTAACGCTATTCGGATAGAGGTACGGACATCGCCTGAGGCAAAAGCATTGATAGCGTCTTTTACATTATTGCCACCCATGCGTTTTGTAATTTTTGTAAATGCCGACTCTACAAGTTCCTTATCAAAAGAGCCATACTCAGCCGACAACCTATCAATCCTATCTTCCATCGGCATTTCGACAAGATAATATGGTGAATCGACCAATTTATTGTAAAAATCTGCAGGAATAAAACAACTACCTATCATTATACTCTCGCCCTCAACCCAAATCCGTCTATTACTATCAAACGAGCGCAGCTTCATATGTATTCTATTGATAAACTCCTCAGTAGTAGGCTGCTCACCAAGTCCAAAACTTCCAAAAGCAGAGCCTTTATGGTTTGCTAATGCTTCTAAATCAAGTATTTGCTCACCTCTTTTCTCCAACTCTTTTAAAAGCTCTGTTTTGCCACATCCTGTACTGCCTAGTAGTGTTACAAATTTCCAATCTTTCTCGACATACTCTGCAAAAGATTGCCGAAAAGCCTTATAACCACCCTCCAGCAACGACACCTCTAGCCCAGAGGTCGAAAGAAGCCACGCCATACTTTTACTACGCATTCCACCACGCCAACAGTATAGGTAAAACTCCTTTTTTCGTCCCATCTTCTTAGCATCTTTTACAAACTTATGCAATTTTGGACCAACTATCTCCAAACCTCTCTCAATGGCTAAATCTTTACCTTTTTGTTTGTAGATTGTACCAACCTCTGCACGCTCAGCATCACTAAAAAGCGGAAAACTCACAGCTCTTTCAATATGTGCCAACTTATATTCCGAAGGGGAGCGAATATCAAGTATTACACTCTCGCTATTTGTTAGAAAACTATCTACATCGAGATGGTGAACCTTGTCGGTTTTGGGTAATTGAGGTAGTGCAATTTCCTCTTGATAATTTTTCATAGAGTTATAATTTAAGGAAATCTAAAACTAGAAAAGTCTAACTACTTATTCAGAATAAAGCAGTTAGACTAATAGATTTTTAATAGAAAACGTCTAAAAAATTTCTTTTAAAATTTTTAAGGAAAATTATTCAGCAACAACTTCAGCTTCTTCAACTTCGGCAGTCTCTACAACTGGAGCCTCCTCGTTTTCTACAACTTTTTTCTCAGCAAACTGTTGGAAGCCAACACCAACCAAGATATTATACCATGAAAAAATCTTTTTCATATCAGAAATATGAACTCTATCTTCATCGTAAGAAGGAAGATAAGATTTCAATAACGCTTTAATTTCGTCGTTCGACAAACCTTTTGCTGTTGGAACCTCAGCACCAGCAGCACTATCCATAATAACTTGGAACACAACGGCAAGAGGTAAATCTTCACCAGTTGTAAAGATTGCTATATCGGCAAGAGAGCTAACTCTCGAATTTCCACTAATTTGAGAACGTTTACCATCAGCTAAAGCCTCTACAATAATTCCATTTTTGCTCTGTGCAACATACTTATATAGCCCTGGTTGTCCTGCAATTGATAAGATTTCAGAAAAATTCATAATTAGGTTGTTTAAAAAAAATTTAATTATTAAGGTAGTCTAAAATAAATTTTAGAGGTCCCTATATTGTTTGATTACTTTTTATTTTTATTGGGAACTCAAAATCTAGAATTTAGAACTCCCATATTCAAAAACTTATGCAAAGGTAAAAATTTATTTGATTTTATTCAAAAGTATAATGGTTTTTTTTGTTAAATTACAAAAGATAGTGACATCAGCAATCACATCCTGCACATTACTAATAAGTTATATCTTCAGCTGCAATTTTCTTAACCTTTTCTACCCCTTTCAGAGCTTTTAAGCGTGTAATAATCGTGGTTAAATCGTAATCATCTTTGATATATAATGATATATAACCCGTAAAATGGTTGTTGTGGCTTTCAACATGAATCTTTCGGATATTTATATTCATCTGCTTAGAAAGAAGCAGAGAAATATCAAGAAGCATTCCCATCCTATCACTACCCTCAATTGAAATATGCGACAAATAAGACATAATTTTCTCCGATGACCATTGAGTCTCAACAATTGAACTAGTATCTTGACCAGCCAGTTTAATAGCCTCTTCACAGCTACGTTTATGGACAATCACCACGCCATCGCTATTTTTAAAGCCAATAACCTTATCGCCAGGGGCTGGGAAACAACACTCGGCAATCTTATATTGTGTCTGCTCCTGTTGATTCTGCTTTCCAACACCAGCTACACCGTCAGCAACACCGCCTATAAACTTACTAACCTTAATCGACCAAAATTTTACAATCTTATTTGCAGCACTTGTATTAAGAATATTTTTTAGGTTGTCAAGATTTATGATTCCTGCTCCAACCTTACTATAAAACTCCTCTTTATTTGTACAGTTATACACTGGGAGCAGCTTATTAAAGATACCTCCACTAGGTTTTACTCCTATTTTGGATAGTTCTTCTTCAAAGATTTTAACCCCTTTTGCACTATTATTTTCGTTTACCTTTTTAAGGTATGATTTGATATGATTACGTGCCTTTGCAGTTGAGGCTTTTTCAAGCCACTCAGCTACTGGTCGTCCACTATTTGCTGTAATTATCTCTACTTGGTCGCCACTTTCGAGCACTTTATATAGCGACTCTATTTTGTGGTTAATCTTTGCACCTATCGCATGGTTTCCCACATTTGAGTGAATATCATAAGCAAAATCGAGAGCGGTCGCCCCCTGCGGAAGTATTTTGGTATCGCCTTTAGGGGTGAAAATCACAACCTCAGAGCTATAAAGATTGAATTGAAATTCATCTAAAAACTCAACAGCATCAGAAAATGGGCTATTAAGAGCATCACGCACCTCTTTTACCCACTTATCAAGCTCCCCTTCACCTTTTATCGACTCCTTATATTTCCAGTGCGCTGCAAACCCCTTTTCGGCTATGTCGTCCATACGTTGCGAACGAATTTGCACCTCAGCCCAACGTCCCTCTGGACCCATTACGGTACAGTGAAGAGCCTCATAACCATTTGCTTTAGGTATATTTATCCACTCTCTTAGCCTTTCAGGGCGAGGTTTGTAGGTTTCAGTAACTAGCGAATAGATATGCCAACATTGTGTCTTTTCGGGAACAAATTCGACAGGCGTAAACACAATTCTTATGGCAAATAGATCAAAAACTTCATCAAAAGATATCTGTTTTCGCTGCATTTTTTTCCAGATAGAGTAGATTGATTTTACTCTACCTGTAATCTCGTGTTTTATACCCGACTCAACCAATTTTTCGACAATAGGAGCTTTTAACTTTTCGATATACTCCTCTCTCTGAGCTTGAGTCTCGGTAAGTTTATCGTTAATTCGCTTATAATCGTCTGGAAAGTTGTATTTTAGGCTTAAATCCTCCAACTCACTTTTGATTTTGTAGAGACCTAAGCGGTGAGCCAGCGGAGCAAAAAGATACATTGTCTCCCCTAAGATTTTCATCTGTTTTTTGGGAGCCATCGACCCTAAAGTACGCATATTATGGAGTCTATCGGCAAGTTTTATGATTATAACCCTCACATCGCTCGATAAGGTAAGAAGCATCTTTTTAAAATTTTCGGCTTGTGCAGATATTTCACTCCCTTTTCCACCAGTAATCTTACTAGCTGCCTTCATTTTTGTAAGACCATCTACCATCTGCGCCACTTTTTCCCCAAAAAGCCTTTCGATATCAGAAACTGTGTAATCGGTATCTTCTACAACATCGTGAAGAAGCGAAGCAATTACAGATTTGACTCCAAGCCCTATCTCATCAACAGATATAAGCGCAACAGCAATAGGGTGAACTATATAAGGTTCACCCGACTTTCGTCTAACACCATAATGCGCTTCGTTGGCAAATTTAAAAGCTGCTACTATCCTCTCCCTATCTCCATCATATTTATAGATGTTGTGAGCATCGCAAGCGGCTAGTAGAACGTCAAATCTCTCTTTAATTATTTCGTCATCTTCAGATGTAAACATAGTCTATCTTTTTTTGTCTTGATTGAAATATGCTTCACGAGCTTTATATTCGATTTCATCACAAAGCTCTTTGTTTTCTGCAAGTAGTTGTTTTACATTTTCTCGACCTTGACCTAGTTTCATCTCACCGTAAGAGAACCAAGAGCCGCTCTTTTTGATAATGTCTGCATCGGTAGCAATATCAATAATTTCACCAACTTTTGATATACCCTCACCATAGATTACATCAAATTCAGCACGTTTAAATGGCGAAGCCATCTTGTTTTTAACGATTTTAACCCTAACACGAGAACCTAACTGCTCATCACCATCCTTAATAGGCGTACCTTTACGAATATCGATACGAACGGTTGCATAAAATTTTAGTGCATTACCACCAGTTGTAGTCTCTGGATTACCATAAGCATTTGCACCAATTTTTTCACGTAATTGGTTGATAAATACACAAACAGTGTTTGTTTTGCTTACAGCACCAGTAATTTTACGAAGTGCTTGCGACATTAAACGAGCTTGAAGAGCCATTTTTGCCTCTCCCATCTCACCCTCAATCTCACTTTTTGGAGTAAGAGCTGCAACAGAGTCGATAACAATTACGTCAACTGCACCTGAGCGAATCAAAGCCTCTGCAATCTCAAGAGCCTGCTCTCCATGGTCGGGCTGAGAAATTAGGAGGTTGTCGATATCTACGCCCAATTTTTGAGCATAAAAACGGTCGAAAGCGTGCTCTGCATCGATAAATGCAGCTATACCGCCCAATTTTTGCGCTTCAGCAATAGCATGAATCGCTAGGGTAGTCTTACCAGACGACTCTGGACCATAAATCTCGATTATACGACCTTTAGGATAACCTTTGATACCTAATGCCTCATCCAAAGCAATCGAACCCGATGGAATTACAGGTACATTCGGATCGACTACTTGGTCACCCATCTTCATAATAGAACCTTTTCCGTAATCTTTACGGATTTTTTCCATTGCTGCTGCTAATACTTTTAACTTATCGCTCGACTCATCAGCCGATTTCTTTTTTGTCTCTGTCATTTTTATTTTTTTATTCTATTTTTATTTTATTTATTATTAATAATCTCCAACAACTGCTCAGCATGAACCTTTGTCTTGACTTTATCTACAATATGAGTTATCACACCACCCTCAATAATAAAAGTTTTGCGGATTATACCCATACTTGTTTTACCCATAAATTTCTTTTCACCATAAACTCCATAGGCGTTACAAAGAGCCTTATCTGTATCAATTAAAAGAGGAAAAGGAAGGCTATATTTTGCGGTAAAACGCTCGTGCGAAGCACCACTATCACCACTTACACCAAGTATCTGATAACCAAGAGAGGTAAGCTCTGAGTAGCTATCACGAAGCGAACAAGCCTCAGCACTACAACCGGGGGTGTTGTCTCTAGGATAAAAATAAAGAATTAATTTGTCGTAATCCTTTAAAGCGTGCTCTTTACCACTAAAATCCAATAAATTAAAATCAGGAGCTACACTCCCAACAGCTAAATTTTCCATATTTATATAATTTACGATGTAAATTTTAAAAGGGAATTCAAATAATTGGTTTTATTCTATTTTTAGAAGTTCCCTAAAATCAAAATTAAATTTTCATCTAAAATGTTACCAAAGGTAATAAAAATTATTGAAATATTAACATTTTCACACAAAAAATAGTCTACAACAGATAATAAATTATGAATAATAAATTTTGCTAATATTTTTAACAAGCTAATTTTCATTATAATCAACGCTATTGCTGCAAACTATTTTCTCTAAATTCTTTTGGGCTTACGCCAATTATTTTTTTGAACTGTCGACTAAAATACATTGAATCATTGTAACTTAATTTAGCCGAAATCTGGTTAATTTTCAAGGAAGTGTTTAACAGCAAATCACAAGCCATGTTCATTTTTAGTTTTGAAAAATAGTGTAGGGGGGCAACTCCAAAATGTTTTGTAAATATACGGTGAAGATACGATGGAGACAAATTTATAAAGTGAGACAAATCGTCGATTGTTAACTTTCTATCTATATTTTCATTCATATAATGAGTTAATCTATTTATTAATTGATTATTATCATAATTATTTTGTCTAAACTGCTGTTTTTTAATATCTCTATAAACATCGTCATAAATAAGAGTTGAAACCAAATGAATAAAATGACTATTAGCATAACACAGATAATCAATTGTTTGATTTATTGAGAGTATTTGATAAATTTGTTCAAATATCTCTAACCGCTCATTTATTCGGGAAGTTGAAGAGGAAATAAACTTATAAGGTTTGTAATATGATTTTGAGATATAATCTGCATTTTTTCCCTGAAAATGAAACCAATATAGACTCCAAGGATTTGAATTAGTCGCACCATAACGATGTGGCAATTGTGGTGGTAATATAATAAATGAATTTTCTTTTAATATGTACTTTTCGTTCTCGACTTCAACCCAACCTTCGCCCTCACTACAATAGAGCATAATATAATCACCACACCCACTTGGTCGGTCAATATAGTGAAACTTTGCATTTACAAAATGACCCAAAAATTTGATGTACAACCCCTCTGTTAGAGGATGAACTTTAGCCTGTTCTATAATTTTTAATGGCAGATAGATATACCTCTCTCCTGCAAACCCTAATTGTAATTTCATAAACAATATTTCCTTTAAAAAACAAATATAAGACTAATTTTTATTAATTTCAAATTAAAAACAATTATTATCCATAAAAAAGACAATTTTCATCCATTGTTTTAAATGATTATTATCCTTATTTTTGTAAATTATAATAAAGGGAACTTCTAAAATCTGGATTTTGAGAGATTTTAAAAGTATTTTAAAAGTTACCTTTTAAATTTTTTATCATCAGCCCCATAAATAATTACTAATTCACCAAATTATATTTTATGAAAAGAAAAAAACTATTTTTATTGTCTTTATCTTTAACAATCCCTTTTGCGCATCTAAACTATCTACAAGCAAGAGAATCAGATAATTCGGCTGTTATTGAAGTAACAAAAGAAGAGACTAAAACTGAAGAAAAAATCAATGCACTTTTAGCAAAAATGACCATAGAAGAGAAAGTTGGTCAATTACTGCAGCCTATTCCTTTTAAAGATAATAGTGAACCTATAAAAGAGGCTTTAAGACGAGGCGAAATAGGCTCATTTACAATCGTAAAGAAAACCCCTATGGAACCTGAATTTTATAATGAACTTCAAAAGGTTGCAGTAGAAGAGAGTCGTTTAGGTATTCCTATGTTTTTTGGATTAGATGTAATTCATGGTTTTAACACCATGTACCCAAATCCTTTAGCTATGGCATCTTCTTGGGATGATGCACTAGTCGAAAGAGCAGCTGCACTAGCAGCAAGCGAAGCTGCACCGATGGGCGCAGATGTAACGTATAGTCCAAATGTAGATATATGCCGTGATCCTCGTTGGGGACGTATTGCAGAAACCCCAGGTGAAGATGTATTAATTGCATCTCGTATGGGTGCTGCAACTGTTAGAGGTTATCAAGGTAGTGATTTATCTGCTCCAAATACAATGGCAGCATGTGTAAAACATTTAGTTGGTTATGGCGCAGCTATGGGCGGTCGTGACAAACAATTTACAGAGATTTCAGACCGAACCCTGCTCGATGTCTATCTTCCATCTTTTGAAGCAGCAGCTAATGCAGGTGCTTCGTCCTTTATGGCAGCCTTTAATGATATTTCAGGGGTTCCAGCTAGTGCAAATAGATATGTTATGACTGAGCTTCTTCGTGAGAAATGGGGCTTCGATGGATTTGTTCTAAGTGATTGGGATTCTGTTATCGAATTAATGAACCATGGAGTGGTAGCAGGCACAAAAGATGCAGCTTCTACTGCAATTAATGCAGGACTTGACGTGGAGATGAACTCTACATGCTTTAGTCATATTCCTGAACTTATTAAAGAGGGTAAAGTATCGATGGATGTACTTGATGAGGCTGTGCGCCGAGTTTTACGAATAAAATATCGTCTTGGTCTATTTGACAACCCATATCGTGATGTAAAGGCTGCCTACGCTGCACAAATGACCGATGAAAATCGTCAAGCAGTACGTGAAATTGCCTCTCAAACAATGGTTTTATTAAAAAATGAGGGCAGAATTTTACCTCTTGCAGAAAATAGCTCGATAGCGGTAACGGGTCAAATGACCCATACTAAAGATCTTTATGGTCACTGGAAAGGTTATGGTGATATGAAAGATGTGGTAACACCATTTGAAGGATTGGTGGCAAATAAGCTAAAAGGGATGAGTGTTGAGGATGCAACAATTAATGAGGTAAATGCTGATATAGCAGTTGTATGTATTGGTGAAGAGAGCAAAGATTTTGGAGAGTCAGATAATATGGCTGATATAACACTGCAACCACAATATATTAAGGCAGTAAAAGATGCTAAAGCTAAATATAAAAAGGTTGTTGTTGTGGTATTCTGCGGTAGACCTGTTGTTTTAACTCCTATTGTTGACGATGCAGATGCTATTTTGATAGCTTGGCATCCTGGTACTGAAGCAGGTAATGCTCTATCCGATGTTCTTTACGGAAAGGTTAATCCTAGTGCAAAAACAGTAGTCTCTTTCTTAAAACATTCTGGACAGGTACCTATTTTTTATAGCGATAGATTAAGTGGTCGTCCTCGCAATAATTTCTATAACGATGTAGATGCAAATCCTCTATATCCTTTTGGTTTTGGACTTAATTACAGCTACTTGACTTATAGCAAAATGCGAGTATCTTCAAATTCAATGAGCAAAGATGGTTCGATTACAGTCTCAGTAAATATACACAACCAAGGCATGGATTGTTATGAGGTGGTACAGCTATACACACACGATATTGTAGCAAGTGTAACACGTCCACTAAAAGAGCTTAAAGATTATAAAAAGGTATTTATCAAAAAAGGTGAAACTAAAGTTGTATCTTTCGAGTTAAAAGCCTCTCAACTTGCATTCCACAACTTAAAATTAGAAAAAGTGGTCGAACCAGGCGAATTTGATCTTTGGGTAGGAAGCAGTAGTGCTAATGAGGATTTACAACACAAAAGCTTTGTTGTTACTGAGTAATATACGATATTTAGAGTCATTTTCAAAACTACTATCAACCTGACGTACAAGTGATTAAGTGTCTGCAAAACCTATTTATTACCTCCATTTTTGCATAAAAGTGCAAAAATGGAGGTAATAAAAAAACTATATTTTACACTTTTTTAGAAAAAGTGAACAAAAACACACTTTCAGTGGCTCTTCGAGACCACTGAGCGCACAATTTTCTCTGAAAATTGTGAGGCATATCCGCAAAAGGGGTTTTGCAAATACGCCTATTTATGACTAATGCCAATAAAGGTTTGAAAAACCTTCTTCCGCTTTTTGCGAGCGGAGCGAAGCCGTGAGTGGAAACGAACGATTTTTGCCAGCCCTCTGGGCGTGCTTTTTCTAAAAAAGCATTAACAAAAGTTATTTTTTTATAACTCAGATTGTGAAAATAGCTCAAAATAGCTCGAAAATTTCAAACCTTAATTCGCATGACTAATGCCAATAAAGGATTACAAAACCTTTATTGGCATTATTTTATTATTTTTTTTCGTCAGCGGCATCTTCCTTTCTTGCCTGTGCAGCGGCTTTTTCTCTCTCTTCAGCTTTTTCTCTCTCTTCAGCTTTCTCTCTATCTTTCTCTTTTGGGATGTGAGGATAGAAGAATTTTTTACTGCATAGTGATGAGTAGTACGATTCCCATTTTCCTGCCTCTTTTTCTGGAAGAAGCTCCATCATTGCATCATTTACCTTAACATGCTCTGCTATCATTTTGGTTTTAACCTCTTTGCTCGCCTGACTAAAAGCCTTTACATACTCCGATAGAAGCTCTCTATTTTCTTTGTTTTCTTGCAGTTTAACATCTAAATCTTTCATGGTATTAATCTCTGCGCCATGCTCATAAGAGACCTTATCGTACTCCTTATAGTATTCTGTTAAGATTATGTTTATTTCGCTAATAATAGCCTTATCCTTAATCTTACATCTCTTTATAATCTCATCGGTATCAAATGTAAAATAGCCTGTAGTTTCAAGAAAATCTTCTGGAAAGGTATTTTTGGGAGTAACACCTGCATTACCTCGCAGACCAGTACCATTTAAGGCACTACTACCTGTGTTACTATAACCACTACCACTATATCCATATCCCATACCATTATAATACTGTGCATAAGAATCTACCGTAGAGAGTGCTACAAACGAAACGATTAAAATAAAAGTCTTTTTCAAATTCATAATTAATATCTTTAGTTACAATTTAGTTTTGGGTGAAAAATCGTGTAAATATACAATTTTTTTATAAAAGAATAACAAAACCAGCCTAAAATTTATTCAATATGCCAATAAAGGGTTTTCATCCCTTTATTGGCATATATTGAAAAACAAACAAAAATTCAAATTATTTTATATTACCTTTGCATAAAACAACAATTATATGAATTTAGTTTGGCTTGATATAAACTCCTCATATTCACATAGTTCTTTAGCTCTGCCAGCAATTGAAGCGTGTAGACGAGGCGACTCATACCAATGGAAATCGGTAAGCGGGACAATAAATAGCGACATATTTTTAATCACAAAAGAGCTATACGAGAGCAAACCCGATTTTATTGCCGCAACCCTATGGTTATTTAACCATGAGGTTGTAATGAAAATTTGTGAGCGTATAAAAGCACTTCTTCCAGAGGTGAAAATTGTACTGGGAGGACCCGAATTTAACGGTTGTAACGAAAATTTCTTGCGACGAAATAGCTGCATCAACTCTGTATTTAGAGGAGAGGGAGAGGAGCAGTTTCATGCATTTTTAGACAATACAGATTACTCCGAAATAGTTGGTCTTTGCTATATTGATAATAATGGCAATTACAAAGATAATGGAGCTGCAAAAGTTGCCGATTTTGCATCGCTTCCAATACCTGAACAGAGCAGTTTTTTCAACTATTCATCACCTTTTGTGCAGATTGAAACCTCAAGGGGCTGTTTTAATAGCTGTGCATTTTGTGTTAGCGGTGGCGACAAACCTATTCGCTCGAAAGGAATAGAGACAATACGTAAAAGGATTGAAAACGTAAGAGATAGAGGTATAAAAGATGTACGAATTTTAGACCGTACTTTTAACTATTCGATAAGTAGAGCAAAGGCTATGATAGCCCTATTTTTAGAATTTCCTCAAATGAATTTTCACCTAGAGATTCATCCAGCACTTTTAAGCGACGAACTCTGCGAAGTGTTGGCTTCTACTCCCAAAAATTTACTCCATTTGGAAGCTGGAATGCAGAGTTTGGATGATAAAGTAATTGAGGCTTGCGGTAGGTTTGGCACAAATGAAAAGGCACTCTCTGGGCTTACAAAACTTTGTAAAATGGATAATTTTGAGACCCATGCCGACCTTATTGCAGGACTTCCACACTACACTTTTAAGCAGATTCTAAAAGATATTCGCACCCTCTCATCTATTGCAGCAGGAGAGATACAGCTAGAGCTATTAAAACTGCTTCCAGGCACTAAAATGCGTAACGAAGCAGACTCACTGGGTATTCGCTACGCCATTTCACCCCCTTATGAGGTGTTACAAACCCCAGCAATGTCGATTAACGACCTAGATAGAGCACGTCTACTATCAAAAATGGTCGATAAATTTTATAACGCTAAAGGGTGGCAAAAAGTAACTCAAAAATTGATAAACGAAAACGACGATTTTTTAACCGTTTTCCTAGAATATCTTATAGAGCGTGATATGCTCGAGAAACCACTATCGCTTGAGAAACGAGGAACACTACTATATCAATTTTGCAAAGAAAAATATCCATCATATTGCGATTACGTATCGTTAGAGTGGATTAAAAACGGACTTTCACTACGTAGAGTAGAGGCTGGAAATATTGATAAGGCACACACTCTACCAGAGGGTATGGAGCGAGAATTTAATGTTCATTACTACATCTGGCAAGGCGAAAATGGCGAAAAATATATTGTCGCTTTCGACCGCTCTAAAGAACATTCTAAACCTTATGTTTTTGAGAAGTTAGAGGTTAGAGGTTAGAGGTTAG
>JAWXTR010000080.1:0-15503 GCA_044433365.1 Rikenellaceae bacterium | reverse complement strand
CTTGGGAACATTCAGTAAAATGATGTTCCCAAGTTTTGTTTTATCTATGTTGATATTTTTCGATATGGGGAAATTATGGGGAAAGTTGGTCGCACCCGAATAATCCAGAATATCGCAAAATGTGGCTCTCAGAGCGTATGGCGCAGGATGAAGTCGGGATGTATGGGAACATTTTGGGAACAATTACTAAACGAAAAAATCGCCAAGAGTTGAGTTTCAACTACTTAGCGATTTTCTGGTACCCGGAGCCGCAGCCGGTAAACAATAACGATATTTGACAAATCGTTATTGTTTTTTGAGTATCTGACAATTAGCAGCGAAAAACCATCACCAAAAAAGGCTTTTGGTTAATGTTTTTTAATATAACAAATATAACACTGTTTTTTAATTAAAAAATGGGTGTTGTGACAATATTTCAGCGTTCTCTTCAGCAGATACTTTTATATATTTTAAAAAGGTGCTTTCTTTTGTGTGCCCTGTAATTTTCATAATCGCAATAGTTGGAATCCCTGCTTTATAGGCATTAGTTGCGAAAGACCTACGAGCTGTATGGTTTGTAATAAAAGTATATTTCGGAGCACTCTCTTCTTCTTTTTTTCCACCAATATTTTTATTAACAGTAATCATTTTATCAATACCTGACAACTTGCAAAGTTCCTTAATTTGCTTGTTTAGTTTTTGGTCTGATACTCTAACCGAAAAATCAAAGCCTGAATCAATAATCGAGCGTATCACTGGGTGTATAGGAATAACAACTGTTGTATCTGTTTTGTACGTGTTAATCGTTATGTTTTTATCTCCAATGTGAGCTTCTGATAATCTTGAAAAATCTGAAACCCTCAATCCTGTATAACAGCCAATCAAAAATAAAGACTTTGTACGTGAAAGTGCTTCATTTTTGTTTTTTGCATTAGACAAAGAAAGAGAGCTATCTTCGTTAATTAACCGTTCAATTGAAATATCACACTCCTCTATTTGTTTTAGTTCACTCAAATCCAAATACACCGAATCAGACTCTTTTTGCACGGTGATAAAATCTTTATGATTAGTACCATCGCAGTTATGTAATTTATCATAATTCTTAGCTTCAGAAAAAACCTGTTTTATGAATTTTACAATAGTGCCAAAATAATTTGCCGAGTAATCCTGATTAAAAAACCAACGTTGAAACTGGTTGTAAAAATCTATGTTTATATCCGAAAATGTTAACTTTCGTTTTTTGCTGCACTCAAATTTCTTTAATTTATTGAGTGCAGTAAAATATTTTTTAATAGTAATAGGACTTTTAGTGTAAGTGTATCGAGGAATATAAATATTCTCTATATAAGCACAAAAATACTTATCTGCTGTCCTATTCTCTAAATCATCATCCTCTTCTTTAGCTAAATCGGTTAAATATTTGATGAAATCCTCATTAGTGGGAGACTCTTTAAGAGCAGAAAAATGTTTTACAGTTTCCTTGCCATATCCCTCCCATAATTCTATCCTATCATTAATGTAATTACCATCAAAATCAGCTGTAACCTTTGCTCTTTTCTTTTTTTCGTTCCACATCTTTGCAGGAACTCCAATACCAATGCTTTTTTGGTATTGTTTCCCATAAAGGCTTACTAGCATTATAATAGTTGCTTTCGGTCTTTGTTTGTTTCTTATGGTAAATGTTATCATTAGAGGGATATTGAGATGAAAATATAAGCTTTCTACCTATTGTCAGTGCGTAGTTGCTCGGTCTCTTTATTTTTTTTGATTAGTACAAATCTTTATAAGAGTAATCAAGGTCGGATATATCCGTCTTGTATGAATATGTTACATGTATGTTAGCTATTGTTCCATCTGTATTATACGTATAATCCTCATATGTATATCTATCATTAATGATTCCGCCGCTACTTGTCTTTTTTAATACTTGCCCTTTGCTATTATACTCATATTTATTTAATTCTTGAATATTTTCCGCTCCTGTGGATGCAATAATACAGGTTTCTTTTACAAGATTATTGTATTCATCGTACTCATAGTTGGTCGTTTTATTTAAGATATTTTCATCATTACAGATATATTCCTCGACAGTTATATCATTCCCGTTATAGCTATAACGCTCTTCTATGGTACTCAAAACAATATCCATTTTTTTGGCTATTGATAACCTATTTTGCTCATCATATGTATACTCCCATGATTCGTCCAAACTGCCATCATCACCATATTTTTTCATAGTTTCCGTCAAACCACTGCTATTAATTGTGTATTTGTACTGGCTATCAAGTGACGAACCCCAATAACGTGATTTTTCAATTAAATGACTTGATTCATCATACATATATGGCATTATAGTGAAGTTGGGAGTAGATTCAAATACTATTAAATTTCCATTCAAATCGTATTCATATCTTTCGTATAACTTACCACTGCTCGGTTTTTCGCCAAATTCCCATTCTTATTCTGTAACTTCAATTTTGTATCCATTTTTGACTATTGTGGAAATATCACTTTCTTTAGAGCATCCAATAATCAATAGTGATATAATAACCACAAGGCTTAATAATTCTTTTTTCACAATATTCTAAGTATTAGTTGTTTTCAAGTTGTTTCTCAATAGCTTTAGTTTCCCGATATTCAGCTGCTTCTGCAACCATAGTCCAAGTACAATTTAAATTTTGAGTTTCAATTTTCTCTCTAATTTCTTTAAGAGGAACATTGAAAAATTCCTTACGAGAATTTACTTTATTTACCTGATTGCGGGCAAAATGTTTGTGAAGCTCTGTTTCTAAAGATGGAGCATCTTCTGTATATATCATTGCATGAATATCAAATGAAAATGGCACACTAGCATCGCCAAGCTCTTTTACTCGGTCGGTAGGTTCTAGCCTACGTGTCATACCAATCTTGTAAATATTCTCACCAAAGGAACCGATGTTAGAAATTACATATACGTGACCTGATTTTGTCTGCTCAGCCATGGATTTAGCTCTTTCACCACGTAATTCAGCTTCTTTTAGCTTATCTTCTAACTCTAGTAATTTAGCTTCATATTTTTGCTTTTGAGCTTCGCTTGCAGATTTAAGTTCTGCTTTAGCTTTAGCAAGAGCTTTCTGGATAGCATTCTCCTCTTTTTCTGCATCTTTTAACGCCTTTTCAAACTCTCGTTTAGCTCTTTCTTCTTCTCTAATTTGCTCTTTGATTCGCCTTTGCTCCTCTCTTTCCTTATTTCTTAATTCAATTACAATAACCGCCCATTTCAGCTCATCTATACGAGCTTCTAAATAAGACTCCGTAATAACTGCATTCCTGAAAGATTTACCTAGATTGTTTACAAGATGATAAGCATCTACTATTTTTTGTTTAAGGGTGCCAAAATTATCCTGCTTTACAGTTGATAAAACAGAATCTACCTTACCATTAAAAGCATCTGTACAAAAATTCATAGCGGTGATACGCCTGTTATCCTCTACATAATCACAAGATGCAGAAATGTCGTTTTTTACCATCAATCTACTTCGCTCCCTTGCTTTTTTGAGTTCTTCGCCTGCTTCGGTATATCCAAAATCCTCTGCTAATTGGTCTAACAAAGAGAAAGTAGGCATAATATAATCATCTCCATAGCCTTTAATTGTGTTACGTAAAGCGGTAATGGTTTTTGATAAATTCTCTGACTCCTTCATTGCTTTGTAAGCATCACCAGCGACTTGTTCTGCTTTTATTTGAGCATTTTTTATTATTGTTGCTACCTGTTCGCTTGCTTCATTTAGCTTGTTTTTTGCTTCAAGTTTGGCTTTTAATACATTATCTTTAGCTGCTCTAAGTTCTGCTTCAATTGTGATGTCAGCTTGCTCTTTTGTCTTATTGTAATAAATATCCGCTTCTTCGTACTTTGAACTTGCATCAGCGTAGGTGCTGTTTGCCTTGTTTATTATTTCAGTGCTTTCAATATTAGCTTTAGAAATAATTTCTTTTGCTTCATTATTTGCAGTTACTATTATTTTTTTAGCCTCCGCTTCTGCATCACGCACTGACACAAAACGAGACAAAGATTTATTTTCAGCAATAAGTATATCGTTTTCTTCCCTTGTTTTTGCAAGTTCACTTTCTAAATGCGATATTTGTTTTAATTCGTTCCTTTTTAGGAAATCAAAAAATCCCATAATAGTAGTTTTATCAGGTTAGTAATCTTATTTCATACTCATACACATCACAACTCTGTACACTCCGTAAATATCGTCTTTGTGTATATCAAATGATGGGTATTCTGTATTAATTGATAAGCATTTTATTTTATCTTCCGTTTCTGATGGCATAATTTTTTTGATTACGCTTCCGTTGCAAGTGTCAAGTACGTAAACTTTGCCCCACTCAATAAATGCACGTTCATTAATTCTCTTGATTAATATCTGCGAGCCAGAAGGATAATCAGGAGTCATACTATCACCATTAACAGACATTGCAAAATCGACTCCTTTAATTGGGGATATTATCTGTTCACACTCCTCGGCTTTTACGTACACAACAAAGTCATTTAACGTTCCGCCCTGTGCTGATATTGGGAGCAGGGGAACATATATATAATTATCTTGATTGTTCTGAGAATTATCGCTATCGTCTACGATAGTATCAGGTATGCCTGTGCTATTTGAAATTTTTTTATCGCTTTTTAGCATCTCACCCTCGCCTGACAATAGCCATCCTTTGTTAATTTCGGGAAATTTATCCACAATTATGTTTATATCAAATGTATTTCTTTTATACCAATTAGACAAAACCTGTGGCTCTACACTTAGAAATCTTGCAAAATCAGCCTTTTTATTAAATTTTTTATACTCTTGCAACTTACTGAGTATTTGATGTTTAAGGTTATCCATAAAAAAGAGTTATAAAAAAATTCACAAATTTGTTTGGTTTATACACAATTATGTGTATCTTTGCAACTGTAATACAAAGAATATTACAAATGTAATAAAAAAATCTTTAAAAACAAATAAAATATATGGCAGTATTCGAAGCAATAAAATGCAGGGGTTACGAATTAAAAGAATCTTTAGACCAACTTGAAAAAGTTGGTGATGTGGTAAAATTTAAGTGTGCAGACGACACTGAATGCGGAAAATTCCGAACAGCTGTTACACGCTACAAAGATAGTACTTCTATAAACCTTCAAACAGAAAGTCAGCGCAAAGGTAAAACCTTGCTCTTGTATGTTACACGACTGAACTAAAAGATTATGGATGCAATAGAAATTATGAATTATGTGGCATCATTAGAATATAGATGCAACAGCCTTGAAAATGAACTGGCAGACCTCAGAAAAAACACTGTAGACTTGCGTAAATACTACAACACACAAATGAGTACACAAGAAGTCGCAAAGCTACACGCCGTGAGTGAGAACAGGGTACGAGATTATGCAAAAAGAGGATTGATTGAGTTGCATCCTAACAGCACTGATACAACCTTTCTCTTTAGGGGTACTACTGCGTTATCCTTAGAATGGAAAAGTCTAAGAAAGCAAAAATCAGCACTTAAAAGATAAATTATGGAAAATCTACCAAAACCATCCGCCGAAGCCATAGCAAAAGCTATCGGCATACAAATAAAGCCTAACCAGCTAACTGAAATAGTCACTGAGCTTAGAGATAAAATAGGCTCTCAGCCTTATGGTATTGACGATACAAAGGTTTACGCAGAATACGAAATTGACGGCTATACTCTTTATATCAATGCTGATACAGATAGAGAAGATAAGATTATCAACTCAGCCACTTACTATAGTCCAGCGGATATCGAGCTGAAAGACACTATTACCATCCTTAGCGTAGAAGCACAAGATAGTGACTATAACGAAGTTCAAGTTTTTGGCTTAGAACCTTACGATAAGTTTACAATCGTAGAATAAACCTCTCTTTCTGGGCAACCAGACAAATTTGGCGAAGAGAGAGCAGAGCGTTAGCGGCTGACCCTGCTAATGCTCACAAATAAACCTTTTAAAATTAAAATCATGGAAGAAATGCAAATCTTAAACATCAAATCTTACTCTATCAGAGAGCAACAAATCTTATATCGCCAAGGCATTGACGGTATTTCAAGAATAATCGACAACCGTATTAAAGAGGGTCGAAAACCACGCTTTGAAACGTTGGGGCGAAACTTTCCTAAGGCTAAGAAATTAGCTAAGCGAATGGAGTCTTATTTTAGAGTTAATTAAGCAGTAATTAGAAATACACTGTCGGGAGATAGGGGGGCAGAGTTAGCGCAGCACGGTGCTGTAAAATGAGTGATTTAATAATTAGTTTAGTAAATTTTCTTTTCGATAACTTTCAGTGGTTCGACTCCACGCTCTGCACTATTAACACACAACGCCTGAAGTGGTTAGAGGGCACAAAAAATAATAAATTATGTCACTTATAAAACAACCTTACGAAATCGAAGTGGAAGGTAAAGTAAAAATGTTAATCTATGGTCAAGCAGGGCAAGGCAAAACAACCATGGCTCTTTCTGCTCCAAAACCTTTATTAATTGACTGCGATAATGGTGCAAAGAGGATTAATCCTATGCACATCGTACCAACCGTACAGGTTAAAGATTATGCAGAGATTTTGCAAGTGCTTAACACCGAGGATTTATCGAGCTTTGAGACGATAGTAATCGACACAGGCAGCAAGCTCTTAGACTTGATGGCATTTTACATCATCCAACGCAATCCTAAAATGGGGAAAGCAAATGGTGCATTAACCCTGCAAGGCTACGGAGAGAGAAAAGCGGAATTTACTCAATTCTGCAAGCTGGTGGCAACTAAAGGAAAGCATTTAATTTTTGTCGCTCAACGAGAAACAAAAACAGAGGGTGATGATACTAGATATGTTCCTCTTTTTGGTGGTTCATCTTACGATAGCTTAGTTGCAGACTTAGACGTGGTTGGTTATTTAGAGCATAATGGCTCAGGTGCAATGATTACATTTAACGGCACTAATCGTAACGATGGCAAAAACACTTGCAATCTACCACCTCAAATTAAAGTGCCTGTTGTGGTCGACATTAACGGAAATGGCTTGCCTAATAGATTCTTAGAAGATGTAGTTTTTAAGGCTTACAACGACCATTTAGCAGGGTTAAAAGCTTTAGGTCACGGTTTCGCTAATTTAATGACTGAGTTAAAAATGGAGATAGGTTTAATTACTAACGAGGTTGCAGCAAATGACTTCATTAAAAGAATTAGCGAATACGACCATATCGGCACATCTAAAGAGCAAGCAAGAGTGTTATTCATGGAGCACTGCAAGAAATTAGGCTTAGTGTACAATCAAGAATTAAAAGCGTATGAAAGAGCAGAGCAATCAGCATAAATCAATCAGTTATCAATTCTACGCCACACTGCTCGACTCTTATCAAAGTTACCTTAATAGCGATGTCATCTGGCAACGCTATTGGGGAAACTCCACTAAAGACGATGTTTTGACACCTGAAGAATTTGCAGATAAATGCAGGCAAGATGTAATTGATAGAATTAACCGAGTTCCTTTCACTTCTGAAGCAGCAGACCAAGGCACCTGCTTTAATGAGATTATAGATTGCTTAATTCTTAATCGAAACACTGAGCGTAAGGATATGGTGTTAAAATCTGACAAAGAAAAGGGCGTGTGTATGGCAACTCTTAGAGATGTTACTTACAGTTTCCCGACAGATATTTGTCGTTATTACGCCAACCTATACAATGGCTCAACACCACAGGTACTGACGGAAGCAACGATAAACACTAAGTACGGAATAGTAAGGCTTTACGGATATATTGATGAGTTAATGCCCTTCGGTGTGCACGATATCAAGACCACGAAAAATTACTCTTACGGCAATTTCAGAGACCATTGGCAACACCACGTTTACCCTTATTGCTTAACACAAAATGGCTGTAAAGTAGACTATTTCCAATATGATATTCTGCAAATTAAGCGAAATGCGATAGGTGATAAATTTAGCTCATTTAACGAGTATCACAAATACTTTCACGAGGAGTCAATTGCACTGCTAACATCGCATTGCGAGTCGTTTATTGAGTTTATCGAAGCTCATAAACATTTAATAACGGATTTGAAAATTTTTAATAAGCAAGAGAATGGCAAAACAAGTAGTAAAACGCTATAATATTAGCATTCCAAAACCCTATACAACCGCACAGGGTGAGAACAAGACACAGTGGGTAAATATCGGTACAGCTGTTATGTTTGACGATGGTTCGATACTCCAAACCATTAATACGCTACCATTAGGCGGTTGGTGGGATGGTAATTGTCAACTGTTTGAGCAACAAAATCGCCAACAAACACAACAGTCGAGTGGATACAGTCAGCAACGCACACCAGCTTACGAAACGGCAGGTTCTTACGGTCAACAGCCATCGGGCGATAGCTTTTACGCTGGCGGACAACAGCCATTTTAATGGAGACATTTAAGGTTGTCAACGGTAAAGATAAAGAGGTTGTTAAATCGTATATAAGCAAGCTCCCAGAGGGCAAACGATATGAGGTGATAGTTAAGCTACACAAAGAAAAGCGAACATTACCACAAAACAGCCTCTTTCATCTTTGGTGTAAGTGTATTCAGGATGATACAGGCACGGACTCCGAGGATGTAAAAAGGTATTGCAAAGAGAGATTTTTAGGGTATAAAGATGTTTACATTTTTGGTAATCTTTCTCACGAGCTTACATCTACTGCCAAGCTAAACACTCTGCAATTTACTGAGTTTCTTAATAAGATGCAAGCATGGGCAGCTAGTGAGTTAGGCATTGTTTTACCGATACCCGAAGATTTAGAGTTTAACCACTTCTATGAGAAGTATAAGGATAGATAAGATGTTTAAATTAAGACCATACCAACAAGAAGCGTCAGACAAGGCTTTGAAATACTTAGTAGACAAAAAAGATTTTAAAGCGAGTGTAATGGTTCTTCCGACAGGAAGTGGAAAGTCGGTAATTATAGCCGACATCGCTAGTAGATATACTGAGCCGATATTGATACTGCAACCATCCAAGGAAATTTTAGAGCAGAATTTTGCAAAACTATGCGCTCTAGGTGTGTTGGACTGCTCTATTTTCTCTGCTTCTGTCGGTCAAAAGAAAATTAACAGAATCACTTTTGCAACCATCGGTAGCATAATCAATAAGCTAGATATGTTCGCTCACTTTAAGTGCATTATGATTGATGAAGCGCATTGTATTAATGCAAAGGGCGGAATGTACCTCGATATGATTAATTTTTTCGGAAAAGGAAAGATTAAGATTTTAGGGTTGACCGCTACACCTTTCAGATTGTACTCTAACAGCGCAGGTTCTACAATCAAAATGATTACCAATACTAGACCAAAAATCTTTTCTACAATCCTTTATGGGGTCCAGATTAAGAAAATGGTTGAAGCAGGTTTTTTAGCAAAAGTAGAGTATTTTCCTATGACTCAAATAGACCGCAGTAGATTAAAATTAAATAGTACAGGGGCAGATTATACCGAAAAATCTTTGTTAGAAGAATATAACAGAAGCGATTTCGCTTTAGGATTACAGGGAATTGTAATAAGGCTGTTAAACGCAGCTAAAATACGTAGGGGAATATTGGTATTCACGAGATTTATCGCAGAGTCAGAATCGCTTATGCACGCTATTAATAGTAGCTTTGGCGAGATTTGCGCAATGGTTACAGGCGATACTCCTAAAAAAGAGCGAGAAAATACGCTAGGGCGTTTTAAGAATGGAGATTTAAAAATTCTTTGTAACGCTAATTGCTTAACAACAGGTTTTGACTACCCAGAATTAGATTGCGTGGTAATGGCTAGACCTACAATGTCGTTAGCGATGTATTACCAAATAGTCGGCAGAGGTATTCGTCCAGCTCCTAATAAAGATAGTGCTTGGTATGTTGACCTTTGTGGAAATATAGAGAGATTTGGTGATGTAGCGGAGTTTAGATTTATATACGACCATAAACGCAGAGTTCAGCTATCTAATGGACGTAGAATTTTAACGGATGTAATTTTATAAAATGAGTAAAGGATTCATACCTATCGACAGAGGGCTATTTGAGCACCACCTTTGGTGCGAAGAGCGTTGTTATTCGAGGTTCGAGGCTTGGCTTTATCTCTTGAAAGAAGCTAGGATTGAGGACGCGAAGTTGTATCTATCGAGTTCGGTATTTGTTGTTAAGCGAGGGCAAATTTCTGTATCATTGCGGTATTTGGCTAATCACTTCCAATGGAGCACAAAAAAGGTAAAAACCTTTATAGAGTTGCTTAAAAGCGATGGTATGATTAGCATTGAAACGCCAAAGGAAACAGGGCAAACGCTTATAACTATCTCAAATTTCGATACTTACAATAAAAGGTCTACAAGAAAAGAAACGCCAAAGGAAACAGTGAGGAAACAGCAAGGAAACAGTGAGGAAACAAATATAATAGGAAAGAATAATGTAAATAATGAAAATAATGAGAGTATAGGCGAAATCGCCTATTGCGCTCCCTCTATTGATTTTGTAAATTTTCAAAGTTGGATAAATGGAAACGCCCCAGCAGTTGCGAAAATGAGTGAACCATTTACTAAAGCGCAATTTTTGAAAATTAAAGATGCCTATCCGAGCGATTTTGTTGCGCAACTTTTAATTGCGATGCACAACTGGAAACCGTTGGTAAAGAAAAACCAATCCGCCTACCTGACTTTCGTTCAGTGGGCAAAAAACGAGAAAGGAGAAAAAAATGAATCCAAATTTAACCGAAATGGTGTTGTCTCAAATTCAAAAGACGACTACGAAACGGTGTTATAATAAAATTCCGCTCCCTGAAAGCGAAATAGAGCGAGTTTTAGCTGCTTTCTATGCCAAAGTGGTAGAATCTACTAGCAAGACGGTAGAAAAGCCGCAAATGGAGCTAAAAAACGTAGCTAAGTGGCTTGAATATAACTACACCAAACCTTGGCTGGTGATTTACGGCAATATCGGCAATGGAAAGACCACAACGGTAAAGGCGATAGTTAAAGTTTATGAAGCAATCAAGAATGTTTCACAACAGCAGTTAAAAGACACTTCTTGCCTTTCGGATAGACAGATAGACCAAATCGAAAAGCGAGCAGCTCTGCACGTGCCAGTTATCTACTCAGCTCAGGATATTGCAGTGATAGCTAACACCAGTGCGGAAGCGTTCGAAGCAATAAAAAAATTACCATCGCTGATTATTGACGATATTGGAGTTGAGCCGACAAAAGTATTGCATTATGGTACTGAGATTTGTCCGATAGCTGAAATCCTATATTGGCGGTACGAAAAAAGGTTAATGACCATAATGACGACAAATCTTAATTTCAAGCAGATAAGCGAATACTACGGTGACAGGATAGCCGATAGAATGACTGAACTTTCTCCACGTATAGCTTATAAATCTAATAGTTACAGAAGAAATTAATACAGTTATGTTAATATTTCATCTCATAGGCTTATTAGCCCTACAAATAGCTCTTACAATGTCTAAAGCAGCTGAAAAGCTACTAGGATTTTCGTTTTCCAAGCATTATGCAGCTCAGTTTTTTGGAGCAGCAATTGACGGAGTGGTAATATACTTTTTGCTTAGATTTATATGTAAAATTGTAGCTTTTATTGCAGCTTTGATTTGTAAATTCTTACAGTAAAATATCAAACCTCAAACCTATGAAAATAATTAAAAAACAAACCTTAAAAGCCAAAAAACCGCTCAAATGCGAGCTTTGTGGCGAAGCAATCAAACAGGGCGAGCAGTACACCCTAATTTACTACAAATTCGGTAAAACCATCAAAACAAAGCGTTGCCACTCCAATTGTTGGGGTGCAGCGGTACAGCTTGAAATGGATAAGCTCGAAGATATTACTGTTTTTTCGTTTGACCGTCAATGCAGGCTATTTTGTCAGAAAATGTATAAGTCGCAGGGCGGAAATTTAAGCAATAAAGAGATGGGCAAGTTTAAGCTCTCTTATCTTGCGATGGCGATTTCAGACATGGAACGAATAGCCAAAGAAGCCGACGAAGTGTCGTATAACTTCAGGGTTGAAAATTACGCTGATATAATGGAAATTTACATCCTCACCAATATGTTCGTATATCCGTTCGATAGTTTAATTGAGTCAATGGCTTTAGATTCGAAAGGTAGGAGAGCATTAGGAGTTCTTCGGCAAGATGTGAGATTGTGTGAAAAAGAGGCGAATGAGTTGTTTAACAAAAGCAAGGCGAAAGACAACCGAGAGGAGCATCTAAGGCTAGCGGAAGCAGCGAGCGATATATACGAAGCAATATATGACTCCGTGTTACTTGACGATTTCACAAAAAGTGCAAATATTTTAGTTGCAATGGTTGAAAAAACATTAAGCAAGGCGGTCAAGCTTAACGAAAAGAATTGGCACTCTAACATCCATAAGCCATTGCTTGAAATTCGAAAGCATCTTGCCGATTATATTGCTTTTGAAAAATCGCAATTTGCTTTTTACACCGTGAACGAAAAGACGAAGTATGAAAATTTTAAACCGTTATTAGAAGATGGCGATAGAAACGAACGACGAGCTGTTCGAGCTTAGGTGTAGGGCGCAAAAAAGATCAGAGATATTTCACAAAGCAGAAAACGAAAGCATCAAAAAGGGTGAAATGTGCTGGGTAAAAACCACTAAAGGCTACTTTATCATGAAACTAGAAAAAGCATTGAAATACACATTAAAATTTAAAACAGAATAGTTATGAAAGACCAAAACAAAACAATGATTAAAATTCAAATCAAATCCATATTTGACAAAGTCTTGTTTGAATATGAAAAAGAAAATAACACGATTAAAGATACGCTAGTGGAAGCAATCAAAAGTGGTGCCGACCTCAGAGATGCCGACCTCAGATATGCCGACCTTGACAAGCGGTACTTGCAAGTGTCCTGCATAGGCTCGTCAAAGCGTACAACAACTTATTGCTTTGAAGATGACAAAATTTGGTGTGGATGCTTTAAAGGGAGTTTAGAAGAGTTTGAAAAACAGGTAAAAGAAACCCACAAAAATAATAAACAATTCCTTGACGAGTATATGGGCTTTATCAACTATGTGAAATTTCTGCAAGAGTAGGGCAAAGAACAGAAAAAACAGAATTAGTATGAATCACGATATATTACACTGCAAAGGGGAAAATTGCAGTAAAAGAGAAATAAAATTTAGGGGCAAAAGAACCCAAGAATACCAGAAAGGTCGATGGATAAAAGGGAGTTATGTTAAGTATCGCAATATGTATGGCATAGATGTGCATTTGATTTATAGTAGCAATGGATGCCCAAATGATGTCGACCCCGACACCATCGGTCAATACACAGGGATTAACGATGCTAACGGTATTGAAATTTTAGAAACTGCCAACGGAGAGGTAGTCGTTGAGCTAAATTAAGAGACTATGAAACCAAATTTGCAGAAAATGCTCCACAGAACACCAGATGGGACAATAAAGACAATTACCCATATTGTTGGTGTTGCACACGGAGGAGAATACACAATATGTGGATTAGCAATACCAGATAGCAATCTCAAATTTAATGACTTTGAGAGCATTGGAGATGAATATGTAGGGAGTTACAAAAAGTGTGATTGTCCTACATGTCTGAGATTAGTAACCTATATAAAGCAAATGCGATGAAAACAACGAATAGATACTATCACTATTGTGTGGAAACAAACGAGCCTATTCCGATTAAGAGGCACATTGATGGTGTAGAGCGAGGAATTATCATTGGAAACATTCACGAAAACACAGAATTATTAAAACAAGGTAAAAAAGTAGCTCGAAAGGCTGGAATGGCAAAAATATGTACCTGCGTTACGTAGACTTGTATGGTGATAAATATTACTTAATAAAAGAAAATGGGAAGATAGACGGAACTTTCCACCCTTTCATAGCAATGAAAACAGCCGATAATCACTTCGTTCCGTGGCTAGCATCACAAACAGACATCCTTTCTGAGGATTGGATGGTTATTTAATTAACAATTCCTTTCCAGTGCTGATGTATTGGAAAGGATTAAAATAAAAATATGACAATAGCAGCAGCAAAAAAAGAATTTGGAATATCGCAACTAGCGATATGGGGATTGACGATAAATGGCGAAATCTCTTATTATTCCAACCATCTAGGCGAAAGAGCCGTGGATGAAAAAGAGTTGGAAAAATTTAAAAACGAGGACCCTGAAAGATGGAAGATTTTAAGAGCTTCGGGGGATGCACGAAAAAGATTAGCGACAAAATAATGCGACATATAGAAAGTAAATTGCAGCAAATATGCGTTAGATGGTTTCGTTTGCAGTACCCAAAATTAAGCGGAGTGTTTTTTGCGGTACCTAATGGTGGATACCGAAATAAAATAGAGGGTGGAATATTAAAAGCCGAAGGAGTTTTAGCAGGGGTATCTGATTTAATTCTCTTAACTCCATCATCTTTATATCATGGATTATGTATAGAGATGAAACAGGGGAAAGGAACACAGCAAGAATCGCAAAAAATATTCCAATCAAATATAGAAGCAAATGGTTACAAATATGTAATTTGCCGAAATGTAGAGGAGTTTATAAACGAGATAAGAATTTATTTAGGGAAATAAACTTTACTTAAAACTAAAAAACCTGACACCTACCGCAGCATCAGGAATTAACACAGAAATTGAAAGAACCTTTTGGATTCTCTTTGCAAAAATAATATTAAAAATTTAAACGACAAAACAGATGGAAATTTCGACTATGCAGGAGTTAATCCGAAATATTAAAGAATCTAAAAAGAAATTAAAAGAGGTGTCTGCCCCTCAGTTGACTGATGTAGCTGCAATTCCAGCGTTATATGAATGCTTCTTATCGCTTATGCCTGAAAAAAGGATGCCACAAAAAAAACAAAAATACCTGTTTGTAGCAGTGATAGTAAAACTTTACTCTCCTATCTCATACGTTGGAGTGAGTCTCCCTAGAGGAATAAGAACACCACTAGCAGAGGTATTGCATTATAATTCCTCTGCTGCTATTAGTGTAGCTGTTAAAAAGGTTATATATGAGTATAAAATTTATAGCAAATTTCGCTCTGAGGTTGACCAAATATGCAATTATATTTTATCTGTTTATCCATCGCTTGCAACGACTTAAAATTAAATAAATATAATACAACAACATCCCCTATATTCTAAAAAAATCAGATTATAGGGGATGTTTTCTAAGAGCAAGAATTTGTTTACTAAAAAACAACAGCCATAAAATCCTCTCCCATCTTATGGATATGTTGTAAAATTTCCAACTCTCTCTCCTTTGATGGTTTTTTAAATCCATTAATGTAATTGCGCAATAAAGTGGCATTGATACCTACTCTTTTAGCAAATTCCGCTACATTTATTTCTTTATGAGTAAGAAAGAATCGCTGAAGCTCCGTAGGTTCTGAATTATCATACTCGAAACTTTCAAAACTTACATCCTCGTCAATATCCTCCCAATGTATGCCGAAGCTATTAATCTC
>JAWXTR010000079.1:0-15771 GCA_044433365.1 Rikenellaceae bacterium | reverse complement strand
ATCTTCTGATTAATTCTGAATCGCTAAGATTGGTGTAGGCTTTCAAAAACATCAAACATATTTGAGCTTCTAAATGCAATACCTCGGGGCGACCTCCTTGCCTATTTGAAGATCGTTTTTTTATTAAATAATTGCTCCAATTTTTTTATAGGCAATTGCGACTTTAAGATACCCAATTTACTGGTATCAAAACCCGATATGTGTGACTTTACGTAATTTATTTATGCAAAGATACAAAAAATCCAACTAATTAATAATCAATTAGTTGGATTTTTTTTCGGGGTTTTGGGAGTCACCCTTTTTAAGGCGAAAAATCAGTTTTCGTCCCCAGTAGAGTAGCCCTGCTACGTCTAAAATCGAATTTGCAAAACAAAATGAGCTTATCAAGTAAAAATGAATTAATTTCGCAAAGCAAACAAAATTGAATTTGCCAAGCCAAATCCAAACTCAGACCTAGCAGGGCTACGTCTTTACAGCCGAGCCACAAATTTTGAGAATGAACCGTAATTATTACCTGCGAAGGTAGCAAAAAAATTATCAACATAAAAAAGCAGGAAATTCATGTCATTGAATTTCCTGCTTTTTTATTTCAAAATATATTACAAAGAGTTTCCTAACCTAAATAAGATTTTAAAAGTTTGCTGCGAGAGTTGTGGCGTAGGCGGCGGATGGCTTTCTCTTTAATTTGGCGAACACGCTCACGAGTAAGACCAAATTTTTCGCCAATCTCTTCAAGAGTCATCTCTGCACAACCGATTCCGAAGAAATAACGAATAATATCGCATTCACGGTCGGTAAGCGTTGCAAGTGCACGGTCAACCTCTGTAGCTAGCGACTCATTGATAAGACCTCTATCGGCATTAGGTGAATCACCATTAACAAGTACATCAAGAAGGCTATTATCCTCACCATCAGCAAATGGTGCATCAACCGATACGTGACGACCCGATACTCTCATTGTGTCGGCAACCTTATCTTTAGGAAGTTCCAGCTCATTAGCTAGCTCCTCTGGCGATGGAGTACGCTCATGCTCTTGCTCGAAACGTGCCAGAGCCTTGTTGATTTTGTTTAACGAACCTACTTGGTTTAGAGGAAGGCGCACAATACGAGATTGCTCAGCAAGAGCTTGCAAAATCGACTGACGAATCCACCAAACAGCGTAAGAGATAAATTTAAAACCACGAGTTTCATCGAATTTTTCAGCTGCACGAATCAAACCTAGATTTCCTTCGTTGATAAGGTCGGGTAGGCTTAATCCCTGATTTTGGTACTGTTTTGCAACCGATACAACAAAGCGTAAGTTTGCTCTAGTTAGCTTTTCAAGTGCCTCTTGGTCGCCCTTGCGAATTTTTTGGGCTAACTCTACCTCTTCTTCAACAGTAATAAGGTCTTCACGTCCAATCTCTTGAAGATATTTGTCAAGCGATGCACTCTCACGATTTGTAATCGATTTTGTGATTTTTAATTGTCTCATTTTCTTCTTATTTTCTATTTTTGAGCCTTAAATTATTAAAAACTTTAAAACTCTTTTTTGTTCATCCAAATCCAATTTTTAGAACTCCCCTACAATCCTTCTTAGGCTAAAAACCACCCACAAAACCTAAGTTGAACTTCTTAAATTAGCTTTGTGGGAGGCTTGCTATAGGGAATCTTGCAAAGTTGTCAGATTGTTTTATTCTCTGCTTTCGTTATAGATGGAGTAGCTGATATATCGTCCGTTAGGATATAAGCCGTCGATTATCTCAATTTTATTTGTAAATTGATTTAAGTCGTCGACGCTCTCTATCTTACGTCCATTTATATGTGTAATGATATATCCTTTCTTAACTCCAACTCTTGCAAGTAGACCACTGCCAATATCTGTAACCTGAACACCTGAATCTATATCTAAATCTTTTAGTGTTGCTCTATCAAGGTTTTTGAATTTTCCTCCAAGGAAAGTGGCAATATCGGTACTATTTTTGTCAAGCAGCTTTTCCTCTCCAGCTTTATTACGTAAAACCACATCAAAATGTTTCACCTTACCATCTCTTTTTACAGAAATTTTTATTTTATCGCCTGGACGGTTTTTTGCTATCTGCTCTTGAAGTGCTGAAGATGAGCCAACTTCGATGTCGTTGTAAGCTATCACAACATCACCTTTTTCTACCCCAGCGTCGCCAGCTGCGCTACCCTCTGGAATTTCGGCAACATACAGACCTTTCTCCTCGGTAACTCCAAGCTCCTTAGCAAAATTTTGAATAAATTGCTCGTTTATCTCTTGATATTGAATGCCTAACATACCCCTTTGTACAATTCCATACTCCATAAGGTCGACAATCACCTTTTTAACAATCGAAGATGGAACAGCAAACGAGTAACCTGTAAAACTACCTGTAGGCGACTTAATTACGGTATTAATACCAACAAGCTCACCAGCAGTGTTTACAAGTGCGCCACCACTATTACCGGGATTTACCGCTGCATCGGTTTGAATAAACGACTCAATACGAAATTCGTTAGGAATTACATCCAAATTACGACCCTTAGCACTAACAATACCTGCTGTTACAGTAGAGCTTAGTCCATAAGGATTACCAACAGCTACAAGCCACTCGCCAAGGCGAAGTTTTTCGGAATTGCCAAATGTAATAAACGGAAGAGATGTCTCATCAACTTTGATAAGCGCAATATCGGTTGTAGGGTCGGTACCAATAAGGCGTGCTTTATGGCGTTTTCCATCGCTAAGGGTGATATAAAGCTTGTCAGCACCCTCCACAACGTGGTTGTTTGTCACAATATAGCCATCTTCCGAAACTATTACACCCGAACCACCCGATTGCTGCTGCTCACGAGGAGTGCTCTCTTGCTCAGAGTAGCTTCTGCCTTGTTGTCTTTGCTGCTGCTGAGGCACACGAAAGCCGAAAAGCTCTAAGAATGGGTCAATCCCACCACCATAATATTGATTTGAATAGCTTCGAGGCTTCGAAATCACCACATTTTCAACACCTACCACTACTGGTACAGTTTTCTCAGCTGCATACGTTAAGTCAGGGAAAGTTGATTGCGACGAACTTTGCGCATTTACAAAATGCGACTTTACACCACTATCGTCTGATACAGAAATTACTGTTGTAGATGTTTTAGCACTATTTTCTGAAAGTTTAACAGTAAATAGCGAAGCTAAACCACCTGAGATAATTGCTACTAATGCAACAATTAAAATGCTTTTTTTACTCATAACCTAAAAAAATTTAAATTTATCTATTTATAATTTATGTCAATTATTAGATATTAAGTAGTGTAAAACAATTATTGCCATATTTTTAACAGCACTCTTGGAGCGATATTTTTTACTATTAAATCTCAATGTAGAACCACTATATTTTCAATTCAATAGCAAAAAATCTCATCTCCAATAGCACTATTAAAAACACACCAATAATTATTTTACCCTACTTATCTATAAATCGGCAAAAACTATTATTGTAACAATTTCTTTTTGCTACAATAATTTTACAGCCACCAAAATAGTGACTATTTATTCGAATATTCGAAATTAAAACGCATTTTTGCTATGAGATATTATTTAAAATAATGAAATTTTTTCTCTTTTATTAGGTAAAAAAGCTAAGTATAGGATAGTAGATATCAAGAATTAATAAATTATAAATGATGAACAATAAATTACAAATGACGAACTGTAAGTTTTAGAGGACAAATGGAAAATTATAGAAAAATTATAACTTTTGAGATATCTTATAAATTCACTTTAGATAATGTCTTAAAATCCAATTTTTAGAAGTTCCCTTAATGTAACAGTTATTACTGTAACGTGTGTTACGTTAATTTTATAATCAAAACACTTCCGACAAAATCTTCAAAGATTCAATACGATAAATAGTCTCATGATGATGACCCAAAAAGGCAATTAACGCCTCTAAAATGGCTCTTCGCTCATCACGAGAGAGCTTTAATGTGCTAAGAGTATCTATTTTTAGCTCCATTATTTCGCCTAAGATTTTGCTTAGATTTTGGTCGAGGCAGAGTGTGTGTTGTGGGCGAATTAATACAAATTTTCCAAGATTTATATCAAAATAGGAGCCATCAAAATAGTCGTTTTCGGGGTAAAAACCTAAAAAACGAACTATATTTATTGTGAAATAGAGATGAAAATTTGCAGCACTTTTATCATCTATTTCATTAAGACTCTTTATACACCCTACAATAAAATCGAACAACATCGGTGAGCTTTCACGCTCTTTTACAACTCTATACATAAACTCAGCAAGATAGAGGGCAATTGTAGATTTTACGATATTACCATAAATTCCTGCTGTTATGATGTGCGCCGAAGCCTCTTTCATGCGGTGCATATCTCCTCGTGGCGATGGACTACCCACAATTGATAAAACAGAGAGTGGTTGAAGCGAAATTCGATTACCCCCAACTCGTGCAGTGCCATTTTTACCCGAAAATAGATAGTACGACACTCTACCTGCCTCACGTGTGTAGAGGTAGGCTATATGTCCCTTTTCGGAGTGGGGCATGGTATGTAGTACTACTGCGGTGGTTTTGTAATCGTTATTCATTTAAAAAATATAATGCGAATAAAAGTTTGAAATTTTTGAGCTATTTTTAGGTCTCTAATTACTATTCATCTCTAGGGGAGTTCTAATAATTGGTTTTATTCGATTTTTTATTTTGAGGTTTTAGATTTGAATTTTGCAAATAAAGGCGGGAGGAGCCACTACAGCCTATATTCGCAAAATCCAAACCTAAAGCCTTAAAACAAAAAATCTCTCAAAATCCATAATTTAGAACTCCCTAAAATTCGAGCAAATTTAACTATTTTTATCCAGATTATTCATATTTAAATAAAAATATCTATCTTTGTGAGTTAACACAAAGCGATAAATATGGTAGTGGGCTTGTTATTATGATAATTACTACCATTGTCAATTATTGATAATCAATAATTTAGCTTACTATTTAGGAAATTTTGTAAAATTATATGATGGAGTTAGATCTTAGCCAACAGCAACAGGTTCGTCGTGCATCGCTTAGTGCGATTCGTGAAATGGGTATCGAGCCTTATCCAGCAGAGATGTTCGAGACAAATAGCTCGACAAAAGAGATTCGTGAAAACTTTAGTGCCGAAAAAGCCGAAGAGTTTTCGTCGGTTTCAATCGCTGGACGTATTATGTCACGTCGTATTATGGGTAACGCCTCATTTGTGGAGTTACAAGATAGCTACGGACGTATTCAAGTATATGTAAAACGTGATGATATTTGCCCAGAAGGCGATACAACATACTACAACACTTTCTTTAAGAAACTTCTTGATATTGGTGATATTATCGGTATTAAAGGCGAGGTGTTTTACACAAAAACTGGCGAGCTTTCTATTCACTGTCGTGAATTTAAGCTTCTAAGCAAATCTATACGTCCCCTACCTATCGTAAAAGAGAAAGATGGACAAACTTTCGATGCATTTACCGATCCTGAGCAGCGTTATCGTCAGCGTTACTTAGATTTAGTGGTAAATCCACAAGTGCGTGAAACTTTTCTAAATCGTACAAAAATTATCAACACAATGCGCCAATTCTTTAACGAAAAAGGGTACATTGAGGTTGAAACACCTATATTACAACCAATTCCGGGTGGTGCTTCGGCTCGTCCATTCATTACTCACCACAACGCTTTAGATATGCCTCTATATCTTCGTATTGCCAATGAGCTATACCTAAAACGTCTTATTGTTGGTGGTTTTGAGGGTGTTTATGAGTTTGCGAAAGATTTCCGTAATGAGGGAATGGACCGCACTCATAATCCTGAGTTTACAGTAATGGAGATTTATGTTGCCTACAAAGATTATATTTGGATGATGAACTTCACCGAAGAGATGATTGAGAAGGTGGCACTTGCGCTTCATGGCACAACTGAGCTTCAGCTAGGTGAGCACAAAATTAGCTTCGCTCGTCCGTTCAAACGTCTTTCGATGACTGACGCTATCAAAGAGAAAACAGGTTTTGATATTACAGGTAAGACAGAAGAGGAGTTAGTAGCAAAATGTAACGAACTAAATGTTGAGATTGACGAAACTTTCGGTAAGGGTAAATTAATCGATGCTATGTTTGGTCACTTCTGCGAGGACGACCTAATTCAGCCTACATTTATTACCGACTATCCTACAGAAATGTCGCCTCTTTGTAAACGTCACCGTTCAAACCCAGATCTTACAGAGCGTTTTGAGCTATTCGTAGCAGGTAAAGAGCTTTGTAACGCATATTCTGAGCTTAACGACCCTATCGACCAGTTAGGTCGTTTCCAAGACCAGCTTAAATTGTCGGAAAAAGGTGATGATGAAGCGATGTTTATCGATATGGACTATGTAAGAGCAATGGAATATGGTATGCCAAACTGTTCGGGTATGGGTATCGGTATCGACCGCCTTACTATGTTTATGACAAACCAATCTTCAATCCAAGATGTTCTTCTTTTCCCTCAAATGAAGCCAGAAAAGAGAGCACAGAAAGATTCTATCGAGGCATATACAGCTAAAGGTATTCCTGCTGAGTGGGCAGAGGTGCTTCAAACTATGGGTTATCTTACTGTTGAGTCGCTTTCAGGCATCGGAGCAGGCAAGCTAATGAACGACCTTGGTGGTTATAACAAAAAGAACAAATTAGGACTTAAAAACCCTACTGCTGATGAGGTAGCAAGCTGGGTGGAATAATTCAATGAATAATTAATAAAAAATTTATAATTTTAAAAAATATTACTAGTATGAGACAAAAAATTGTTGCAGGTAACTGGAAAATGAACACTAACGTAACTGAAGGTGTTGAACTAGCAAAAGCTGTTGTTGCAGCTGCTAAAGATTTAGCTGAAGATGTAACTTTAATCATCGCTCCTCCTTTCACACACCTTTGTTGTGTTGCTGAAGAGCTAGAGGGTTCGGCTGTTGCTCTTTCTTCACAAAACTGTGCTGCTGAAAAAGGTGGTGCTTATACAGGTGAAGTTGCTGCTTCTATGGTTGCTAGCGTTGGTGCTAAATATGTAATCTTAGGTCACTCTGAGCGTCGTGAGTATTACGGTGAAACATCTGCTACTCTTAACAATAAAATGGAACAATGCTACGCTAACGGTCTAACTCCTATCTACTGTGTAGGTGAGAAATTAGAAGAGCGTGAAAGCGGCGAATACTTCAACGTAGTTAAAGCTCAAATCCAGGAGGTTGTATTCAACCTAACTCCAGAGCAATTCGACTCTTTAGTTATCGCTTACGAACCAGTTTGGGCTATCGGTACTGGCAAAACTGCATCTTCTGACCAAGCTCAAGAGATTCACGCTTACATCCGTGAGGTATTAGCTTCTAAATTTGGTGAAAAAGCTGCTAACACTGCAATCCTTTACGGTGGTAGCTGTAACCCAGCTAATGCAGCTGATATTTTCTCTAAAGCTGACGTTGATGGTGGTCTTATTGGTGGTGCTGCTTTAGCTGCTGACAAATTTATCGCTATCGCTCAATCATTCTAATCATTAACAATTAATGATAAATTATAAATGATAAATGATAAATTCCCGAGTGGCAATTTATTGTTTATCATTTATTTTTTATAATTTACCATAAAAATATGAAAAAAGCATACGTATTCCCAGGTCAGGGAGCGCAATTTGTGGGTATGGGTAAAGATTTATACGAAACTCATGCAACTGCAAAAGAACTATTTGAAAAAGCAAACGAAATCTTAGGTTTTCGCATTACCGATATTATGTTTGAGGGCACTGCCGAAGAGCTAAAACAGACAAACGTAACTCAACCTGCTGTATTTCTTCACTCTGTTATCACTGCTGTTACGTTAGGTGAGGAGTTTAAGCCAGATATGGTTGCAGGTCACTCATTAGGCGAATTTAGTGCTCTAGTTGCTGCTGGTGCATTGAGCTTTGAAGAGGGTCTAAAACTTGTATCGAAACGTGCTGCTGCTATGCAAAAAGCGTGTGAGATGAACCCATCTACTATGGCTGCAATTTTAGGTCTTGAAGATAAGGTTGTTGAAGATGCTTGCTCAGCTATCGAAGAGGTGGTTGTTGCAGCTAACTACAACTGTCCTGGTCAGCTTGTAATCTCTGGTTCAAACGAGGGTATCGACAAAGCGTGTGAAGCTCTTCTTGCTTCTGGAGCTAAACGTGCTATGAAACTTCCTGTAGGAGGTGCTTTCCACTCTCCACTTATGGAGCCTGCACGTGTTGAGCTAGAGGCAGCCATTAAAGAGGCTGTAATTAGCACACCTATCTGCCCAGTATACCAAAATGTCGATGCAACACCTTATACCGATCCTGCTCAAATCAAAGCTAACTTAGTAGCTCAACTTACTGCTCCTGTACGTTGGACACAAACTGTTCAAAATATGGTTGCCGATGGTATGTCTACTCTTGTAGAGCTTGGACCAGGTGCCGTACTTAAAGGTTTAGCTAAAAAAATCGACCGTTCTATCGTAACAGAGTAATCGAAATTATTTTTTAGTTATGCCAATAAAGGGGGTGACCCCAAAGTACCCATTTTACACAAACAACCCTTGTCACAAGCTCTGTGACGAGGGTTGTTTGTGTAAAATTGGTGCTTTTGAGTCACCTTCTTAAAAACTATATTTAACACTTTTTAAAAAAAAGTGAACAAAAACACGCCTTCAGTGGCTCTTCGAGACCACTGAGCGCACAATTTTCAAAGGAAATTGTGAGACGTATCCGCAAAAATGTTTTTGCGAATACGCCTATTTTAGGGACTTTTGAGTCATCCTCTTTATTTACATTATATATTAACGACAATAACTCTCATACACAGCCGCTTTATCTCGATAAATAGTTGGATCCTCCATCTCACTTCTCCACTGCTTATAAATTTTTAGAAGTTCTTCTGCTTTTTCTGGATATTTTGCTGCTAAGTCGGTTGTTTCAGAAATATCATCTTTAAGGTTAAAAAGTACTGTTCCGCTAGGATATTTTGAGTGCGTTAGTGTTGCTATGCCTTTTTCGTCCAATTTATACCCCTGTATTCCGTGCCCAGGCGATACAACAAGCTTCCAATCGCCTTTTCTAACTGCAAAATTTTGATTTTTTTCTGTTGCATTGCCTATTGTGGTTATATCCCAAACAAGTGCATCGTGAATAACCTCTTTTTTCCCTTTTAAAATAGATGTTAACGACTTGCCATCAAGGTTTGTAGGTATGTTTTCTATACCTGTGTATTCGAGAATTGTAGGTAAAATATCAAGACCAGAAACAAGTGTATTAGAAATCTGATTAGGCTTAATTTTACTTGGATACGAGACCATCATTGGCACTCTAATACCACCCTCACCAAGCATATATTTATGACCTTTTAGGGGTTCGTTATTTGAGTAGCCTGCTGTTTCTCCACCATTGTCTGAGATACATATTATTAGAGTATTCTCTAGCTCTCCACTCTCTGTTAGATTGTCGAGCAGCTTGTTTATTGCATCGTCGAGTGCCAAAAGTTGGGTCATATATCTTATACGACCATCTGGCACAACTTCACTCATACGACCATATTTCGCATGAAAATCTTTTTGTGATATATCGGTTGGTTCCCAATATGGAAATGCCCATTTTTCTGCATTTCTATCCCATGGCTCATACTCAATTCCCACTTTTTCGGCGTACTCTTTATCCATTACATAGGTAGGTTGGTGTACAGCGTTGTATGAAAGAGTTACAAAAAATGGATTATCACCTCTCTCTCTATTCATAAATTCTATTGCTTCGTCGGTGAAAATTTCGGTAGTGTACGCCTCAGTATCGTCGTAATCTGCCCCTATAGGGTCTCTATCTCTCCATAGTGCACCAACATCTTGACACGAACCAAATCCGTTAGGGACTTGAACACCTTTGTCGGCATAAGCCTGAACATCTTTTTGACTAAGTCGTTTATAGTCCCAAGTGTGGTTTATAAAACCAATAAATTCGTCAAATCCTCTATCCATAGGGTGTTGTGTAGGACCACCATTAAGATGTACTTTACCAATATGTTTAGTATCGTAGCCATTCTCTTTAAGAAGATGAGCAATGGTTTTTTCTCTTGGGTCTAAACCTCCTTGATTAAACCAGTAATTTCCCCAACGTTGCTGATAACGACCAGTGATAATACCATTTCGAGCAGGACTACTAATAGGGCAAGTGGCATAGGCATCTGTAAAAAATACTCCAGAACTTGCCAAACGGTTAAGACCAGGGGTGCCAAACTTTTTGACATCATCTAGGGCGGTCTCTCTGCTACTAAAATCGTTGTAGCCCATATCGTCTATAACGATTAATACCACATTTGGTTGCTCTTTGCTCTTTTTGTTAGGGTTTGTCGATGATTTAGCTTCGTGTGCTATAGATAAAGCCAAAAGCGAAGTCGTTGTAAATAGTAATGTTTTGGATTTCATATATTTTCTGAGTTTTGCAGGTTAATATCTTCTAAAGAGAAAATCCTAAATTCGGGATTTTGAGAAATTTTAGAAGTTCTCTAAAGCAAAGATATAAAAAACAGATTAAAATATGAAAAATAGTGATATAATACAAACAAAAGTAAAATAGTACATCATACCGACAAAGGTTTGAAAATTTTAGAAGTTCCATTTAGTTATAGGCTAAGCAGGTAGTTTTGTAAAATAAACACCCCTGCACCAGCAATATAACCAGTAAAAGCCATTAATGAGATATTTTTGACATACCAGCCAAAGCTGATTTTTTCGATTCCCATAATTACAACACCCGACACACTACCTATGATTAGAATACTACCACCAACGCCAGCGCAATATGCTAAAAATTGCCAAAAAACTCCATCTACAACAAAATTTGCCATATAAATGGCATCCGCAGAGGTTGCAAGCATAGCTGGGTCAACTGTAGGATACATAGCCGATGAAGCAGCCACAAGTGGTACATTATCGACAATCGATGAAAGAATACCAATCATGATATTTGTAACATACACATTATGTATCTTTTCATCTAAAAATGATGATAGGTGAGCTAAAACACCTGTAGATTGCAAAGCAGCAACAGCCATTAATATACCCAAGAAAAAGAGGATTGTAGGAGTGTCTACTCTTCTAAGCACACGAGGAACACGATGTTTTAGCGACTCATCGACCCCCACTTTTTTTGCATACATTATCTCTGTATAGCTCCAAATAATACCAAGCGATAGCAGAATACCCATAAAAGGGGGAAGATGCGTAAGACTTTTAAAAATAGGAACCGAAACTAAGCAGCCAACCCCAACAATCAGTAGGTGTAGACTCTCCTTACGGGTTACAAACTCTTTCTGGATGGTTAGGTTGCGCCCCTGATTACCCTCACCTCTCATAATCATACCATGTAGAAAATGCGAAGCAATCCACGTAGGAATTAGACAGGCGACAAGCGATGGAAAGAAAAGAGCAGGAATAATTCCCTGAGCTGTAACATTACCCTTAACCCAAAGCATAATGGTGGTAATATCACCAATAGGCGAAAATGCCCCACCACTATTTGCAGCGATAATAATAATCGAGCCAAATACCCAACGCTCTTTGTAGTTGATAATCAGGCGGCGCACAAGCATAATCATAACAATGGCGGTGGTCATATTATCAAGTAGTGCCGACAAAATAAAGGTAATAAGCGACACAATCCAAATTAACTTAATTTTGCTGTTAGTTGTAATACGGTTGGTGATAATTGCAAAACCGCCATGTACATCTATCATCTCCACAATAGTCATAGCTCCAAGTAGAAAGAATAGAGTTTCAGATATTTCGCCCAAATGTTCGATAATCTGCACCTCTACAATGAATTTTACAGCTTGACTCACCAGAGGGAGTGAAGCAATAGCTGAATTATCGTTTACAAACGCCTCAAACTCTTCGCCACTTAGCTCTATTGCCAACTCAGGAGCAAAAATAGCATAGACGACCCACAAAACGACCCCTACAACGAGAGCCGTAGCTGCTTTATTGATTTTTAGCGAATGTTCGAGAGCAATCGCTATATAACCAAGCAGAAAGATAATTACTAGTAAAATTTCCATAGTTTTTATTATTTAGTATAAATTTAGTCGTTACCATTAGTTTTACCTAAAAAATCGGGCTAAAGATATAAAAAAATATACGCCATTATTCACTGAAATTCACTAAAAACAAATTTTTCTTGCTGATAATTAATATCTTAAAATTCAACAATTAAACTTTTTCTACTGTTTTTCGTAAATTATTAAAACGAATAGAGTATATTTGTAAATAATAAAAACAAATTATGAGAGATATTGAACAAGAGTTAATAGAGTATAAAACCTATCTTTTATTGGAAAAAAAATTGTCGGCAAACAGTATCGAAGCCTATATTCGAGATATTAGCGGACTAAAAGAGTATTACGAAGGCAATATTTTTTCGATAAAAATGGAGGAGATTGAGTCGTATCTGCTCCATCTCTACGAAAGCGGAGTAAACCGCACCTCTCAAGCAAGAATTCTCAGCGGAATAAAGAGTTTTTACAACTATTTATATGTGTACGACAAAATCGATATGCTCCCAACCGATTTAATCGACTCACCAAAGGTGGTGCGCAAAATTCCATCATATCTCACCTCGGAGGAGGTGCACAAAATGCTAGATTCTATCGACCTCTCGGAGCCTTTAGCCCATCGCAATCGTGCTATTTTGGAGCTACTATATAGTAGTGGACTTCGTGTATCGGAGTTAATAGAGCTAAAATTATCTGATTTGTTTTTTGAGAGTGGATATTTGCGAGTTGTGGGTAAAGGCGATAAAGAGCGATTAGTCCCAGTTGGAGCAGCGGCAATAAAAGCGGTAAATCTCTACAGAGAGGAGCGAAGAGTATCGGTAATTGATGCAAAACATCAAAATTACCTCTTTCTAAATCGTCGTGGTAAGAGAATAAGCCGAGTAATGGTGTTTAATATCGTAAAAGAGGTGGCAAGTAGTGCAGGAATCGAAAAAAAGGTGAGTCCGCACACTTTTCGCCACACTTTTGCCTCACTTTTAATAAAAGGTGGTGCCGATATTCGTGCTTTGCAACAGATGTTAGGACACGAAAGCATTGTGACAACCGAGATATATACTCATATAGATACGTCACAAAAGCGCAAAAATATCGAAAAACTGTTTGGAAGTGACACAAAACAGTAGCAGTTTTGTCATATTTTATGCCAAAATGGCACGATAATGGTATTGGCACACAATTTGAAAAATGAATAATATATTTACTAAAAATCTTAAAATAATATATTATGGCAACAGGTAAAATTGGTGTTACTACAGAGAACATCTTCCCAATTATCAAAAAATTCTTATACTCAGAACACGACATCTTTCTTCGTGAATTGGTATCAAATGCAGTAGATGCAACAAGCAAACTTCGTACATTATCTATCTCTGGTGAGTTTGGTGGCTCTATCGACTCTCTTTCAGTTGAGGTGAAAGTGGATGAAGAGGCAAAAACTATCACAATTATCGATAGTGGTATCGGTATGACAGCTGAGGAGGTGGATAAATATATCAACCAAATCGCTTTTTCAGGTGCAGAGGAGTTTTTAGAAAAATATAAAAATAGCTCCGCTGCAATTATCGGTCACTTCGGTCTAGGTTTCTACTCATCGTTTATGGTGGCTGAAAAAGTTGAGCTTTCTACTCTTTCATATCGTGAGGGTGCAAAAGCAGTAAAATGGAGCTGCGATGGCTCTACAGAATATACCCTTGAAGAGATTGAAAAAGAGCAACGAGGTACTGAAATTAAGCTATATCTTGCAGAAGATAGCGTTGAATTTGCATCAAAAGCACGCATTAAAGAGCTTCTTTCGAAATATTGCCGCTTCCTTCCTGTAACTATTAAATTTGGTAAAAAAGAGGAGTGGAAAGATGGTAAAATGGTCGAAACCGACGAAGATAATATCGTAAACGACACAAACCCACTTTGGACTCGCACACCATCTGAGCTAAAAGATGAAGATTACGCTAAATTCTACCGTGAACTTTATCCAATGGCTGAAGATTCACTATTTCATATCCACCTAAATGTAGATTATCCATTTAATCTAACAGGTGTGCTATATTTCCCAAAAATCCGTAATAACTTCGAGATTCAAAAGAATAAAATACAACTTTACTGCAATCAAGTATTTGTAACTGATAGTGTTGAGGGTATTGTTCCAGAGTTTTTAACTCTTCTTCATGGTGTTATCGACTCGCCAGATATTCCGCTAAACGTATCTCGTAGCTACCTACAAAGCGACTCGAATGTTAAAAAAATCTCAAACCATATCTCTAAAAAAGTTTCAGATCGTTTAGCCGAAATTTTCGTTGCTAGTCGTGAAGATTTTGAAGAGAAATGGGATGATTTGAAGATTTTTATCCAATATGGTATTGTGTCTGACGAAAAATTTGCAGAACGCTCTACTTCTTACACTCTTCTAAAAAATACAGAGGGTAAATATTTCACAGCTGAGGAGTATAACACACTTGTTAAAGAGAATCAAACCGACAAAAACGGCGATACAATCTATATTTACAGCAACGATACCGAAAAACAATATTCGTTTATCGAAAGTTGTAAAGCTAAAGGTTATGATGTGTTAGAGATGACAAGTCCGCTTGAAAACCACTTTATTAGCTATTTTGAGAGCAAAAACGAGAAATGTCGTTTTGTCCGTGTCGACTCAGATGTTGCCGATAAGATTATCGTAAAAGATGAGGTTCGCACAATGTCGCTAAGTACATCGCAACAAGACACTCTTCGTCCAATTTTTGAGGGTCAACTTCCAACAGACGAAAAGGTGAACTATATGGTTAGCTTCGAGGCTCTTTCAGAAGAGGAAAATCCTGTACTTATCACTCAAAACGAATATATGCGTCGTATGAAAGATATGTCGCAAATGGGTGGGGCATACTCTTTCTATGGTCAAATGCCAGAGAGCTACAATGTAATCGTAAACGGTAACCACCCATTAGTGATTGAAACTCTTACGCAAAGTGAAAAAGAGATTGGCGAGGATGTTCGCAATATGGAGGTTGAGCTTTCGTCGCTTACAAAAGAGAAATCATCGCTTGATACGCTTATAAAAGATAAAAAAGAGGACGAACTATCGGATGCAGAAAAAACAATGCGCCGTGAACTTAGCGATAAAATCACAAATCTTCAAAAAGAGCGTTCAAACAGACTTAAAGCCATTGGTAAAAACAACAAATTGTGTAACCAACTTGTTGATTTAGCACTACTTGCAAACGGTATGTTAAAGGGTGAAAATCTTAATAACTTCATCAAACGTAGCGTTGAACTAATTGAAAAATAGGGGATTATTCTCAAAATTTGTTTCCGCACGCAGCAGTAGAGACGTAGCCCTGCTACGTCTGTAACACAAATCGCTATGTTTTAAAAAAAAGGTTTAAAACAATTCGGGGTGTTGTTTTCAGACGTAGCAGGGCTACGTCTCTACCTGTGCGGTGTTATGTTTAAAAAAGGGGGTTGAAAACAAATCGGGGTGTTGGCGACTCAGCAGTAGAGACGTAGCCCTGCTACGTCTGTAACATAACAGCAGTAGGTTATTCTTTTTAGGCAAATAACGCAAGAGCCGAAGCTCTTAACTCAAAAATTAAAGATTTTAGGCATCGTCTTAGAGGTGTTAAATCTTTAACGTTTTTCTTTTACCGAATTGAAAAATTACTTGTTTGAGGGGGGTAACAACAGATTTTGAGAATGAGCCGATTTTAGACACAGACTTA
>JAWXTR010000078.1:0-15961 GCA_044433365.1 Rikenellaceae bacterium | reverse complement strand
ACGTAGCCCTGCTACGTCTAAAATCGAATTTTGCAAAGCAAAATGAGCTTACATAGCAATCAAAATTGAATTTGCCAAGCCAAATCCAAACTCAGACGTAGCAGGGCTACGTCTCTACAGCTGAGCCACAAATTGTAATTTTTAACAACATATTTTGAGAATGAGCCATTTTTCTACTTTAATTAGTCAAAAAACAACTATTTTTTGATGCTTTTTTAGAAAAAGCACACCCAAAGAATTGACAAAAATCGTTCGCTTTCACTCACGGCTTCGCTCCGCTCGCAAAAAGCGGAAGAGGTTTTTCAAACCTTTATTGGCATAATTAATAATTAAAGAGGATGACCCAAAAGTCCCTAAAATAGACAAACAACCCTTACCACATGCTCTGTGACAAGGGTTGTTTTTGTAAAATGGGTGCTTTGGGGTCACCCTCTTAAAAAACTTTATTTAACATTTTTTAAAAAAAGAGAACAAAAATATGCCTATATATTACGAAGTTCCTGTTCGCTAACAATCTTATTTACCAAAGCATAATAGGTAAGAGCTGAAACCGTGCGAATATCGAGCTTCGAGATGATGTTTTTGCGGTGGGATAAGACCGTATTTACACTAATATTGAGTAATGATGCAATCTCTTTGTTTTGTCGTCCTAATGCTACAAAACGAAGCACCTCACGTTCACGTATTGATAAGACTCCATCGTCTACAGGCAAATTCTCTACATTTTGCTCTAAAATAGAATCTATACAACCACTTATTGGATATAATAGCAAATCTTTGACCTGCTGAAGATGAAAAATGTGTGACTCAAAATTTGAAAGGGTAAAAATTACAGCATTAAAGAGGTTTATATTCATCCCAGCACCTGCATGGAGTAGTAAAGCACGACGAATATCCGAAATCATCTCTACAGACTTGTTTACAGAGCTAACACCTGCTGAGAGCAAAAGAGTAGATGAACTGTGGCTACACTCTTTAAAATCATCACACTTTTTTAGAAATTGCGGAAAGTTCTCATTTTGCTCACGTTTTATCGAGGATATAAGTTGCTGTTTAAACATATCAAACGGAGTAGAGATATGACTAAAATGAGGGTTAGAAAGCAGTGGTGAGATATGTTTTTCTAGGTTGTAAAGCTGCGAGTTTATTAAGTAGTCGTAACCTTTATCAATATATTCCACGACAGAAGAGAGCAAAATATCTGATCCTATCTGAGATGGAACATAACAAGGATTGACAAAGATGTTGATAACTTCCAAAACAAGATTAAAATCTACACCTACAGCCTCCGCACACTCCTTAATCGTACGACTACCATATCCAGGTACAATCCCAAAACGGTCGACAATTGCAATTACAGAGTTGTATTTCTCTATAACCTCATATAGCTTTGTATAGTGATGAATTACCATAATAAATTAGATTTATTCGATTTTTAGAAGTTCGCTACCGTTATAGGGTCATTAGCAAAACTAATATTAAATGCGAATAAAGGTTTGAGATTTTCGAGCTATTTTTATAACTAGAATTGCAAAAATAGCTCAAAAATTTCAAACCTTTATTCGCATTATTTACTAAGTAGTGTAAAACAATTATTGCCATATTCTTAATAGCACTCTTGGAGCGATATTTTTCACTATTAAATCTCAATATAGAACCACTATATTGAGATTCAATAGCAAAAAATCTCATCTCCAATAGCACTATTAAAAATACACCAATAATTATTTTACCCTACTTAATAGACTTAGTAATACGCATAGCGCAAAAATCAGGACCACACATAGAGCAGAAATCTACATCTTTACCTGTATCTTTTATCATCTCACGGTGGAACTGACGTGCACGCTCAGGGTCGTAAGATAGGTTAAATTGGTCTCTCCAACGGAAAGCGTAGCGAGCTTTGCTCATCTCTAGGTCACGATCGGCAGCAGCAGGGTGTCCTTTTGCTAGGTCGGCAGCGTGAGCAGCGATTTTGTAGGTGATAACTCCCTCACGAACATCATCTTTATTAGGTAGGCTAAGGTGCTCTTTAGTTGTTACATAACATAGCATTGCTGTGCCATACCAACCAATCATAGCTCCGCCAATTGCCGAAGTTATATGGTCGTAACCAGCTCCAACATCGCAAACAAGTGGGCCTAAGGTGTAGAATGGTGCGCCATGACAACACTTCTCTTGCAGTTCCATATTCTCCTTGATTTTGTGCATAGGTACGTGACCAGGACCTTCAATAATAACCTGTACATCGTGTTTCCAAGCAATCTCAACTAGCTCACCAAGCACACGAAGTTCACCAAATTGAGCCTCATCATTTGCATCGGCAATCGAGCCAGGACGTAGACCATCACCAAGCGAAAATGCTACGTCATACTGTTTTAAAATAAGACAGATATCTTCAAAATGGGTGTAAAGAAAGTTTTCACTATCATTTAAAGTCATCCATTTAGCCATAATCGAACCACCACGAGAAACAATTCCTGTTACACGTTTAGTAGCGTGTGGTACATGCTCACGTAGCAGACCTGCATGGATTGTAAAGTAGTCGACCCCTTGCTCACACTGCTCATAAAGAGTCTCTTCGAATAGTTTCCATGAAAGATTTTCAACCTTACCGCCAGCTTTTTCCAAAGCTTGATAAAGTGGCACTGTTCCGATAGGCACTGGAGAGTTGCGAAGAATAGCTTCACGAGTGGCATGAATATTTTTACCAGTCGAAAGGTCCATAACAGTATCGGCACCCCAACGGATAGACCAAAGAGCCTTTTCAACCTCACCTTCAATCGACGAACCAAGTGCAGAGTTACCAATATTTGCATTAATTTTAACGAAAAAGTCACGACCAATAATCATTGGCTCACACTCTGTGTGGCAGCGATTTGATGGAATAATTGCACGCCCTGCAGCCACCGATTCTCTAACAAATTCGGCACTAATAGCATCTTTTTTACCTTGCGACTCACGAATTGCCACATACTCCATCTCTGGAGTGATAATTCCAGATCGAGCATACCAAAGCTGAGTGTGAAACTCACCATCATTTTTGAACGTTTCAAGCTCATTCCAATCTTTACGCACCTTTCTAACACCCACCTCAATATCGGTAGTGTAATCCTCTTCGCTATATGCACCTGTAGTGTCGTAAAGAAGTATTTTTTCGCCATTTTGAAGCGACAACTCACGCATTCCCACCTCAATAGGGTGAATCTCACCCTTGATATATACTTTTTGGCTACTTTCAGCCTTAAAGTCAAATAGTTTATTTTCTGACATATTTTCTATTTTTTCTTTTGGGAACTAGTATTAAAAAAATCCCCTATATGTTACAAAATTACTAATTTTTTTGTAACATATAGGGAAAATGGATAAAAGTTTTAAACGTAACTTCAAATAAACTATCTAAATAGCTTTATAGCTGCACCAATTTGCAACCAACGATTTACGCTTTTAACAGTTTTTATATTAACGTAATTATCTCTAAACCCTTGATTTAATGCTGCTAAAAGCTCTATTCTATCAATTAGTTGGTAGGATAAATTGAGGCGAGCACCATAATCACACATGTTATCTTTATAATAACTTCCATTTCCTCCCTCTAGCATATCTTCTTCTAAATCAAATCCCATATATAGACCTACACCAACACTCCATTTATCATCTAATTTCATATTTAAATCAATAGGAACCTCTATAAATTTTTCGTGATAAGTCAATGGAGTGTAATTCACTCCAAAATCAATGGAATATTTTTGATTAATATTAAACCCGCTACTCATACCTGCAAAAAATGAGTTAACATTTTCGTTAACAGCACCTCTATTATGCATTGCATAACCACCCTCTATATTAAAACCCTTCCATATTTTTGCACTTTCCTGTGCGCTAACTACTCCTACGAGCATAAACATTGCAAATAGCAATGATAGTGTAATTTTTCTCATAATAATCTTTTTAATGTATGTTTAATATCATTTCATTACTGTTATTTAATTCTCCATTATCTGTGTTAAATGCACCGCTTGTAAACCATCCGTCATCTTCACCTTTCCATCCCCAATTTATTTTTACTTCCGATCTAACATAAGAATATTGTAATAACTCCTCTGTAATAATTCTATCTCCATACTCAAGTTCATAAATTTCATATAATTGAGTTTGCTCTTTTCTAGCTCCTTCAACAATCCAATCATGACCATATCCATTATTTGGCAAATTACCTTTAACTAGAGTAGGACCATAATTCATCGCTTCAACAATTCTGTCAAATGAGTAATTTGCTACTCTCGAACAATCATAACCAAATTTTTGTAAGAATGATTTAGAATCTGATAATGTTGATTCAGCATAATCATATTCATAACTATTTTTATTTTTAATAATCATTTCATCAAATATTACTTCATATAAATGTTGTAATTCATAATTGTAGTTCGTACTTATTACTTTATTCCAAACTTCAGTAGTATATAACCCTTTCTTATGAAAAGCCATTAACTGGGCAACCGCAGTGACACCGCATCCTGCAGAAGTATGTACATAATTACCTTTGTCATTTATTTTCAAAGGCAAATTTGCATTAAAGGGTGAATATTGTCCCCATTTTGTAGTGATATTATATTCTTTTAAAATAGGATAAGTCTTTACATACCTATCTCCAATATATACCCATCCATTATCTGTGCTAATTTCAGGTATACTTTTTGTTACCATTGCTGTCTTAATTTTCTCATTAGCACTTCTTTTTAAAGAATCAATATTATTCATTTTTATTTTTTCACCTTTGATATAATTTCTTAACCCATGGAAAAAAATTTTTAATCCCTGATTATATGATGTATCAGAAATGGTTCCTTTTTCTACAATACAAAAAACCTCTGGAATCCTTTTGTCTGTTGATACTAATGCATAACCACCATTTATATTATATTCATAAAACAATTCATTCTTAGATTGTAATTTAGCTGATAATATTTTAGTACTATTATTTAACTTAATATTTAATAATTTCAAAGCATTTTCTTCAGAAATTTCTAAATTATTACTATCCTCTATAGATATTGCAATTGATTCAGATTTAGTAAGTAATTCGCTATTGTTGTTTTTATTAGTTAAAATAATATTTTCATCTTCTGTTATAGTGTTCTTAGTACAACTAACAATGAAAATTAAAAAGATAAATAAGTATTTTTTCATAAGTAAATCTTAATATGTTTTTTTAAATAATATTTTTTATTAGATAGCATTTCTAATAGTGAGTCTTCTGCATTATTATAAAATATGGAATTCATCTAATATTTACAATATACATCATCAAATAAAGTTATACAATTACAGATTATTGGTTGTATACGATTATTGCCTCTTTTCTTTCGTTCTGCTTGCTGCGCTTCAATTTTTAGATACTATATCAAAAAAGGAAGATTTAGTTTGTATTTTATTTTTACATATTTTTTAAAAAAAAATATTTGTAATTTACTATTTAATATTATCATAATTATAAATTCCTATTAATCAGTAATGCAATATTATAAAAAAAAACTTAATTATAAAATATAATAATTCGATTCAAATATATAAATTTAATTGTAGGTAAATTTCAATTTTTTATCTATTATAGATGTTTCTAACTAAATATAAACTATAAAAATTATATTTGTAAAAAATAATAATACGTAGGAATTTTACAAAATAATGTATGAATATAATTTATAGTTAAAAATAACAATAAAATTTATAAATTTTAATATTGTTTTTGCATTAGATATATGATTACAATAAAAATAGAAAGATTTATAAAACTTAATTATTGATTTATTTAGAATGTTTTATAATTAACAAATAATTGTGTAAAATATTAATAATTAACAAGTTCTAATAATGTTAAGGGTGTTTATAATAAAAAGTTTTCAAAATCTAGTAATAGTTGTTTTATTTATAAACATAATTTAATTTCAAACCGCCAAGACCTAACGTCTCTACGGTGTCAAAAAATATAAGAAAATAAATAATAAACAAAGTTCTATTACTTACAGCTTACGCTGTAGCCGCCCAGAAGTTTTGGAGAATTGCCATTTGTTTAACTAAAACAATTATAAAAAGTTTAACAAAATCATATTAATTAAACTGAAAATTCCCCAAAACTTCTCTGAAAGGGGCAGGCGGCTAACTGAGTTCGGTAACACCGAGTTCTAACTGCCTAACGCCGGCGGGCGGGGTCTTTGACCCATTTAAGACTAAAGATTTATAAAACAAATTATTCATGATTAATCATTAATCGTTAATCATTAATAATTAATTAAAAATTATTCACTATTTTTGCACTCTAAATATTATGTAAATTCAAAAACATATAAATATAGTTATGAACAAAGTACTTTTAATGATTCTTGACGGTTGGGGAAATGGTAACCGTACAGAGAGCGATGCAATCTATAGCTCATCGCCTGAGTTTATGAACTCTTTAATGGCTAAATATCCTGTGGGTCAGCTTCTAACTTCTGGTGAGAATGTTGGTTTACCTGATGGTCAAATGGGTAATAGTGAGGTAGGTCACCTTAACCTTGGTGCTGGTCGTGTGGTTTTTCAAGACCTTGTAAAAATCAATAAGGCTTGTGCTGACAACTCTATCGCTCAAAATCCTGCTATTAAAGAGGCTTTTGAATATGCAGTAGCTAACGACAAAGCTCTTCACCTTTTCGGTCTTATCTCTAACGGTGGTGTTCACTCTCTTGATGCTCATGTTTACAAACTTTGTGAAGTTGCAGCAGCTTGTGGTATCAAACGTGTTTATGTTCACGCATTTACTGATGGTCGTGACACTGACCCTCAAAGTGGTGCTGGTTTTATCGCTTCACTTGAAGAGAATATTGCAAAATATGGTGCTCAGTTAGCTTCTGTTTGTGGTCGTTTCTACGCTATGGATCGTGACAAACGTTGGGATCGTGTAAAACAGGCTTACGACCTACTTGTTAAAGGTATCGGCGAAAAAGCTACTAACGGTAAAGAGTTAATGGAAAAATCTTACGCTGAGGGTGTTACCGATGAGTTTATTTTACCTACAGTTCTTGTTAACGAATCGGGCGAGCCTCGTGGTGTAATCGAAGAGGGCGACGTTGTGTTCTCGTTCAACTACCGCTCTGACCGTGCTCGTGAAATTACTATGGTACTTGCTGAGCAAGATATGCCAGAAGAGGGTATGACTACAGTTCCTAACATCAAATACCTTACAATGACCCCTTACGATGAAGGTTTTAAAAATGTAACAGTAGTTTACGGTAAAGATAATATCCAAAATACACTAGGAGAGGTTGTTGCAAATGCAGGTCTTAAACAACTACATATCGCTGAGACTGAAAAATATGCTCACGTTACATTCTTCTTTAATGGTGGTCGTGAGGAGCCTTATGAGGGTGAATATCGTGTTCTTATTTCATCTCCAAAGGTTAAAACTTACGATTTACAACCAGAAATGAGTGCTTACGAGGTGAAAGATGCACTTTGTGAGGAGCTTAAAAAAGAGGAGGCTGCGTTTGTTTGTCTTAACTACGCTAACTGCGATATGATTGGTCATACTGGTGTTTATAGTGCTATTCAAACTGCTGTTAAGGCTGTTGATGAGTGTGTTAAAGAGTCGGTAACAACTGCTCTAGCTCACGGTTACACTGTACTTATCACTGCCGACCACGGTAATGCAGATTTCGCTGTAAATGAGAATGGTACTCCAAATACTGCTCACTCACTAAACCCTGTACCGCTAGTTGTTGTATCTGATACAATCAAAAGCGTAGAGGATGGTGTTCTTGCCGATGTTGCTCCAACAATCCTAAAAATTATGGGCATCGAGCAACCAGCTGATATGACTGGTAAGGCGTTGGTGTAGGTTTTATAATTTATGAGGAGTTCTAATAATTGGTTTTTAGAAGTTCCCTTATATACGATTGATAGGGTTGCCGATTTTGGCAACCCTATTTTTTTGGAATAGGAATTTGTAAAATATGGTTTAATTTAAATTTATAGGTTCGATAACACAGTAGAGACGATGGGTCCATCGTCTGTAACCAAGCATTGCAAATAAAAAACAATCATCGAAAATTTTTAAAAACAAAATTCGATTACAGACGATAGACCCATCGTCTCTACCTGTGTTGTTGAAGCAAGTTTATTAAGTAGTGTAAAACAATTATTGCCATATTCTTAATAGCACTCTTGGAGCGATATTTTTCACTATTAAATCTCAATATAGAACCACTATATTTTCGATTCAATAGCAAAAAATCTCATCTCCAATAGCACTATTAAAAATACACCAATAATTATTTTACCCTACTTAACCATTTATAATTCATAATTTATAATTTATAATTAATAATTATTTTTCCTATCTTTGTAAAATCTAAAATTACTTAATAAGATGGTTCAATATTCAATGACAGGTTACGGAAAGGGCGAAAGCTCAGTGGGTAACAAGAAATATACAGTCGAAATTCGTACTTTAAACGGTAAACAACTTGATTTAGCAGTAAAATCGCCGGCAGCTTATCGTAAAGATGAATTTGAAATTCGCTCTTTGGTTTCAAAAGGTGTTGTAAGAGGTAAATGTGATGTTTCGGTTAGTATCGAAACTCTGGATGCTACTCCGGCTATTACTCCTATAAATAGAGAGATTTTTGGTGAATATCTATCTCAAGTAGAGTCACTAGCTGCCGATTTTGGCTTTGAAGCTAAGTCGCCAGAGATGTTTTCTACTCTTTTGAAAATGACCGAAATAGCTGCATCTTCTAACAAGAGTGAAACCCCTAAACGTGAGGTTACAGCAGACGAATCAGCTGCTCTATTAGAGGCTACCGCTTTAGCAGTAGAGTCGCTTCGAGAGTTTAGAGCCTTAGAGGGTAAAAAACTACTTGAAGATATACTTCAAAGGGTCGATAATATTGCTGAGATTCAACAAAAAGTGGAGGAATTAGCTCCAGAAAGAGAGCAAATAGTACGTACACGACTAAGAGAAAGTATTGAGTCGTTGCAGGTTACAATCGATCAAAATCGCTTTGAACAGGAGCTTATCTACTACATCGAAAAATACGATATTACAGAGGAGATGGTGCGCCTAAAAGGACATGTTTCGCATTTTCATCATGTTGCCGACACTGAAGAGATGTGTGGTCGCAAACTTGGCTTCCTTTCTCAGGAGTTAGGTCGTGAAATCAACACTACAGGCTCAAAAGCTAACCATGTTGAAATCCAAAAACTGGTTGTTCAGATGAAAGATGAGTTAGAAAAAATAAAAGAGCAATCTCTTAATATTTTATAGTAAATTTATGGGTAAAATAATAATTTTTGCAGCTCCATCGGGTAGTGGAAAATCTACAATTAAAGATGCCTTAATTGGCGACTACAAAAATCTAAAGTTTTCAATTTCAGCCACATCTCGTGCCCCTCGTGGAGAAGAAAAAGATGGCGTTGAGTACTATTTCATGTCGAATGAGGCGTTTATGAACTCTGTCGATAATGGTGAATTTATTGAGTGGGAAGAGGTATATAAAGGTAGCTGTTATGGCACTTTAAAATCTGAGGTTGAGCGAATTTGGAGTGATGGAAATACTGTAATTTTCGATATAGATGTTAAAGGAGCGGCAAATATCAAAAATATATATGGCGATAATGCCGCTGCGATTTTTATTATGCCTCCATCAATCGAAGCTTTGCGTGAGCGTCTTGAAAATCGTAAAACTGATACAGCTGAGGCAATCGAGCGACGAATTGCAAGAGCTACAGAAGAGATTTCTTGCCGAGATAAGTTTGATTATGTGGTGGTTAACGACAATTTAGAGAGTGCTATCGAAGAGTGTCGCACAATAATCAATAATTTCTTAAATTCCTAAATATTAAGTAGGGTAAAATAATTATTGGTGTATTTTTAAGAGTACTATTGGAGTGAGATTTTTTGCTATTAAATCGAAAATATAGTGGTTCTATATTGAAATTTAATAGTGGAAAATATCACTCCAAGAGTGCTTTTAAAATATGGCAATAATTGTTTTTCACTACTTAGTCAAGAGAACTTCTAAAAGATGGAACATATTATCCTATATTTTGGCTCTTTCAACCCTATCCACACTGCTCATTTGGAGATTGCAAAGGTTGCTTCTCAAATTGAAGGTGTGGATAGGGTGTGGTTTGTGGTATCACCTCAAAACCCTATGAAAGATAGTGCAACTCTGGCAGCCGAAAGTGATAGATTGCAGATGGTGACGGATGCAATCAAATATTGCAATTTAGATGATAAAGTGGAGGGGTGTGATATCGAATTTTCTCTCTCTAAGCCCTCTTACACCTATAAAACTTTAGAGCAGCTTTGGGTAAAATATCCCGATTATAGGTTTTCTATAATTATGGGTAGCGATAATCTTTGTAATTTATACCACTGGCGAAATATCGACAAAATCTTATCATCGACCAAAATTTTTGTCTATCCACGTCACGGGTATAGCCTCGATAAAGAGCAGTATAAAGGTGCTGACATTGAGGTTTTAAGTAGTGTAGAGCTTATGAATATTAGTTCTACTAATATTCGAGAAAATAGAAGTGACGATATATTAGAGATTACAAAAAAATATATCGAGAGCCATAAACTTTATAAATAAAATGAGCAACCATATTGAAAATATTGAGCTTTCACTACAAAATTTAAATAGTGAAATTGTAAAAAATCCTACCGATGTATCTCTTTTGGAGAAACGAGCAATGTTGTACTATAAATCTTCACAATTTCATGCTGCATACAACGATTTTGTAGCTATTCTCACAGTAGATGATAGCAATAGCCGAGCTTTGCAATATTTACAGCTACTAAAAATGGTGATGAATCATGAATATCGTGAAAATTTGAATGTTTAGGAGAATTCGCAAAATGGGTTTTGAGAATGATTCTGTTTAATCTGAGTTAAATCCGCAAAATCACTTTTGTGGATTTAACTCACAATAAATTCTTCAATCCTATTCTCAATTAAATCAATATATTGCATCTTCATATCATCTGGCAAAAAAGATATTTCAATAATCTTTTTCCATTTAGGGAGAGTTTTTATAAATTTTGCAAATATATTATCTATAGCTTTTGGGTCTAATCCACTATTTATCATAGATATTTTAAAATCAGTAACTTTTATCTTTCGTTTTTTTCCATTAAGTGTCAATGCCAACTCTTCTGTATCTTCTGGCATAATTAAAACGGTTGATAACATATCATAAGCAGGAGTCAAGTTGTATACCCCTTTTTTCTTTGAGTAGAGTGAAAAGTTTTTTAAGTGCATATCTGCATTTCCTGTTATCCATGAAAATATGACCTGTTCCCAGAAGTTTATTTTGTCGAGCAGCTGAGTTGTCGAATGTTTGTCTATTATCTTTGCAATTTGCTCATACGAACCTTTATATTTATACTCTGTGAGTCGCTCCGAAAGTTGACACATATCTTCCATTGCATATTTTTTGCCTTTTGCATCTCTGTCAATACGCTTTGTGATATAGGCTAACCTACCATCGGTAAACCGTATCAAAGAGTGAGGAACTGTTGCAATCTTAGCCTCAGTGGCAAGGTGCATTGTTAAATCTTCAAGCTCTGGAAGCGAGCGAAATTCATTAGCTTGAGGTTTTAGGATATAACCTCCCCAAAGACCAACAATAGTGAGTCTTTGCCCTTCACTATCTTCACTCTTTCCTATATCAAGCGAAAGTTTTGCTTGAACTCCCGTGACTGCACTCTGAGAGCGAATAATTTGCTCTGCTAACTCTGTTATCTTATCTTTTGAGTAGTCAAGTAGAGGGGCGGTGGTTAAGCCAAATATTTTTTTTGCACATCTAGGATGAAAATCTTTCTCTCCCTCTAAAAGCTCTTTATAGCAATATAAACATCTCTCCATAATCTATTCCTCTTTTTGTACAATACTAACAGAGCCAATACAATCTTTGCAGCAGTTTACTAGAAGCGACATTCTATCTCTTCTATCTATCTTCCAACTACGCTCAGCAATATCCAACAACCATCCCTCAGGTATTAAACCGTCAAAAAATGGAAACATCACCATACTTATATATGGTTTGTCTGTCAGTGGTAAAGTTAATGAAATTGGTTCTGCATATTTACTATTCAAATACTCTTTGTTATAAGTAAATATATATCCGTTTTCACTTTCAATAAGGACTCCTGCAATTTTATCGTTGCAATATATATCTGCTTCTCTCATAGTCTATTACTTAGGTATTCGAACAACGCCAACCTCGCTACCAAATAAATTTAGCACTTTATTTACCTTGTCTAGTCGCAAAGTCTCCTTGCCTTGCTCTAATTCACGTACAAAACGTAGACCTACACCCGACTTTTCGGATAAATCTACTTGCGTTAGATTATACATCTTTCGCATCTGTTTTACATACTTTGATATATTCATAATAGTGATTTTAGGGGAGTTCTAATAATTGGTTTTATTCGATTTTTTATTTTGAGGTTTTAGATTTGGATTTTGCAAAATGTGAGCGTAGCGGTGCCCTACGGTGCATTTTGTAAAATTCAAAGGTGAAGCCTCAAAATGAAAAAGCGTTAAAATCCAATTATTAGAAGTTCCCTTTATACCTTATCGGGTGTAAATATAGTAAAAATATATGAATTTATACCCTAAAAGGTATAAAATTACTATTTTTAGCAATAATTATACCCGAAAAGGTATAGTGTCTATTTATAAAAGCCTCAAAAATTGCTCAAAATCGCTCAAAAATTACGAAGCTAAGTAGGGTAAAATAATTATTGGTGTATTTTTAAAAGTGCTATTGGAGATGAGATTTTTTGCTATTGAATCGAAAATATAGTGGTTCTATATTGAGATTTAATAGTGAAAAATATCGCTCCAAGAGTGCTATTAAGAATATGGCAATAATTGTTTTACACTACTTATATCTGCAGTTTTAAGCTAAATATGGGTAATAAAATGCTATTTTTATGAATTTTATTAAAAAAATGTTAACTTTGCATGATAAATATACTTTTTTAAACATATTAGAAATTATAAAAAATAATCATGAAGAAATTTTTTCTATCGCTAGCGGCAGTTATGACGTTAGCATTTTCGGCTAAGGCCGACGAGGGGATGTGGTTGCTTCCATTCCTAAAAAAATTAAACATTGCCGATATGCAGGCAAAGGGTTTAAAGCTTAGCGCAGAAGATATTTACAGCGCAAATCAAACAAGCTTAAAAGATGCAATCGCTATTTTTGGTGGTGGTTGTACAAGTGAGGTTATCTCATCGCAAGGTCTGCTTCTTACTAACCACCACTGTGGTTACGGAGCTATCCAATCGCACTCATCTGTAGAGCACGACTACCTACGTGATGGTTTTTGGTCGAACTCTTTTGAAGAGGAGATTCCAACGCCAGGTCTTTCAGCTACATTTGTTAAAAAAATCGTTGATGTAACCGACCAAATCATCCCTCAGCTTTCTAACTCTATGACTGAGAAAGAGCGTTCGGAAAAAGTGGCTGAGCTAACTGCTAAAATCACTAAAGAGAATGCAACTGATGCTCCAGGTTGTTATGTTATGGTACGTGACTACTTCGGTGGTAACCAATATCTTTTGTTTGAGATGCAACGTTACGACGACGTTCGTATGGTAGGTGCACCTCCAACCTCAATCGGTAAATTTGGTGGTGATACCGACAACTGGATGTGGCCTCGTCACACTGGCGACTTCTCTATCTTCCGTATCTACACCGACAAAGACGGTAATCCAGCTAAATACTCTGCTGACAATATCCCTATGCAGGCAAAACGCCATCTACCTATCTCTTTAAAAGGAGTTAAAGAGGGCGATTTCTCTATGGTAATCGGTTTCCCAGGAAGCACTAGTCGTTATATGACTTCTGCTGAGGTTAGCGAAACATTAACACAAAACAACCCTATCCGTATTAAAGTACGTGGTGAGCGTCAAGAGGTGTTAATGGCAGATATGAAAGCAAGTCAAAAAATCAATATCCAATACGCTTCAAAATATGCAGGTAGCTCTAACTACTGGAAAAATGCTATCGGTATGAACCAAGGTATCGAAAAACTTGATGTAGTTGGTGAAAAAGCTGCTATCGAAAAGCGTTTTACTGAGTGGGTTGAAGCTGGTGGCGCAGAGCGCAAAGCTGAATATGGTGAGGCTATAGAGCTTATCCACAAAGCAGTAGAGGGTCGTATGCCTTATAACTACACAAACTCTTACCTTATGGAGTCGCTTCTTAGTGGTATTGAGCTAACTCGTATGGCTTCTACTTTCCAACCTCTTGCTGTAGAGCTTGACAAAAAGGAACGTGGACTTGAAAATGATGTGGAGGGTGCACTAGAAGCTGCTAAAAAATCGGCTGAGGCGTTCTACAAAAACTATAGCCCATCTACCGACCGCAAAGCTGCTAAAGTTATGGTAAAACTATTTATGAGCGATGTAACTCCTATTAACCGCCCTACAGTTTTCGCTGCAATCGAAAAAATTGGTGCTGATAAAGCTGTTGATGAGCTTTACGACAACTCTATCTTTGAAAACGAAGCAAAACTTAATAGCTTCTTAGCTTCTCCAAGCTCAAAAACTCTTGCAAACGACCCATTTATGGCTTTTGCTCGTTCGGTCTCTGAGGTTTATAAAGCTAATGGCGAAAAAGCTAAAGAGTATAACGAAATGTTTGCTCGTGGTCACCGCCTATTTATTAAAGGATATATGGAGATGGATAAAGATGCTAAAACTTTTTATCCAGATGCTAACTTTACAATGCGTTTAACTTACGGTAACGTTCTTCCATATCTTGACTATAACTACACAACATTCCTAAGCGAAGTTCTTCAAAAAGAGGATCCAAATAATGCTTATGAGTTTACTGTACATCCAAAATTAAAAGAGCTTTACAAAAAGAAAAACTTTGGTAAGTATGGTAAAAAAGATGTTGTTGTTGCATTTATCTCAAACAACGATATTACAGGTGGTAACTCTGGTAGCCCTGTAATTAATGGTAATGGTGAGCTTATCGGTACTGCATTTGATGGTAACTGGGAGGCTATGAGTGGCGATATCGCTTTCGAACCATCGCTTCAACGTTGTATCTCTGTAGATATTCGTTACACACTATTTATTATCGACAAATTTGCTGGTTGTACTCGTCTAATCGATGAAATGACAATTGTAAAATAGTTTTAGTGAACTTCTAAAAATTGAATAAAACCAATTATTAGAACTCCCTTATATAGAGTTTTTATAACTCATTTTTAATGCGATACATCCCGAAAGATGTATCGCATTTTTTAATTTTGTAATGTATAATTTGAAGGGAACTTCTAATCCAATTTGCCTATATAAGTTATTACCCAAAACACAAACGGAATAACGCATAGATATATATTAAATATATAATATTTTTTGATTAGGTTTTTCATAATTTTTTCTATTTAATTGGGTGCTATCCAATCAGCAAAACCTGCAATGGTAAAAAGTGAAAAATGTAATTCAATTATTAAAAATAGAGTAAAATATATCAACCTAATTATAAAATGTATATTTTTAAATAACCAGAGAAGAAAAAGCCATATTATACTAAAAACAAACAAGACAGACAATCCAAAAGACAAAATAAAATCTTTAGGTATATTAACTAATAATTTTGTCGTAAATCCTATTTCAAATAGTACCGAAATTACTGTAACAATGAACGGCACTACTCCTATTATTGAATAAAATTTAAAATGGTTATCTATAAATTTAGATAATTTTGCATTTTTTGTTTTCATTATTTATCTATTTTAAAACTATTGGGGAGTTCTAATAATTGATTTTATTCGATTTTTCGAAGTTCCTATTATCTAATACAATATATTTTTAACTCCGTATGTAGTTATTATATCTTCTGGTTCATAATAATGCAAATTTATTTTTTTTGGACAGAGTTAAGA
>JAWXTR010000077.1:0-16038 GCA_044433365.1 Rikenellaceae bacterium | reverse complement strand
GGGGAGGAGTAATCGTATTATTACTTTCCTTAATGGTTACCTCTTGTAACAAAGAGATGGATAATCAGAGTGTAGATTTGTATTTTGAATCTCATGAAATTATTCTGCAGACGGAGGTCATGCGTGGGTAATAGATGGTTATACTGAAAGAACAAGTAGGCAAGTTGTTGAACTTAAAATTATTAATCAACCTAATTATACGGGTGAACCTCTTGATTATTATACCGCTAGTAGTTACACGGTATATTATGATCCATATAGAGAGTATGTAAGTGAGTATTTAAATCCAGACTATTATTCTCCACGTATAGAGAGTACTGTTGATAATTTCAAATATTCGGGGACAAAAAAAATAATCTATAATATAAAACCATAAAATTATATAACCAAAAATTAAAAAACTGTATTATGAAAAATAACCAAACCACAAAAATGATAAAAAGAGCAGCAGCCTTTTTGTCAATCTTTTCCCTATTAATACTATCTTTCACCTCTTGTAACAAAGAGGAGGATCAGAATATCGGAGCTCCTCTTCTTCCAAATTATAATATAGATTATCCTAACCTTACAAGCTATTCGCAGCCATTAGAGGAGGATAAAGTAATAACTGTAAATATTACAGATAATAATACGCCAATACGTGCAGTTGTTTTTTATACCTGTTCTGTTCCCCAAAATAATGCTGAGATAGAAGATTATCTATTTTATAATGAGTCGGATGATGAAAATTTTGTTAATACTAATATAAATGTGCCTGTAGGTGGTTGGTGGAATTGTGATGAATCGATGAATTTTGCAAAATTCTTACCTCTTAATTGTGCTGAAAATGAATATTTTAAGGCGGAGTTTAACGAAGATTTCTCACAGCTTACCTACACAATCAAAACCAAGATTAATGAGGTAATTAATCAACCTTATACATCTTTTACTTTACTGTTTTGTGGTGATAACTCTCAATACAATGCAGATAAGTTGAATATTGCCGTTGAGGATATGAAATATTATACATGTAGTTCTATTGAGTTTCAAACCTCAGGAGACTTCAAATCAGATACAGAGCAGTAATATCAATAAAGGGTAAAAAGCCCTTTTCCGCTTTTAACTAACGGTTTCGCTCACAATTTTTGAAAAAAATTGTGAGCGAAACCGTTTTGAAGAGCAATGAAAGCGTGTTTTGGGGCTTATTATCAAAATCTGTTTCCACGCCCAGCGGTAGAGACGTTGGGTCCAACGTCTGTAAACGAACACAGCTAATCAAGGCTTATTCTCAAAGTTCGTTTCAATGCCCAGCAGTAGAGACGTAGCCCTGCTACGTCTTAAATCGAATTTTGCAGAGCAAAATGAGCTTACGGGGCAACGAAAATTGAATTTGCCAAGCCAAATCCAAACCCAGACGTAGCAGGGCTACGTCTCTACAGCCGAGCCACCAATTTTAATTTATAACAACAGATTTTAGAAGTTCCCTTTATAACTTGAATTGCAAAAATAGCTCGAAATAGCTCGAAAATTTCAAACCTTTATTCGCATTAAGAATATCTAACCTCTAACCTCCCCCAAAATCCGCTCGATAGTAGCAAAATCCTCACCATACTTTTCAGCAGCTCGTTCGCCTGCTTTTCCATGCAAAAATAGACCTATACGTGCAGCCGTTAGTGATGATACGCCCCTTGATAAAATGGCTCCAACCATGCCACATAGCATATCGCCCGATGCAGCTCGTGAAAGTGCAGGTGAACCTGTAGAGTTAAAATATATATCTCCCAAAGGTGTGCAAATTGCGCTATGTGCACCTTTTAATACCACTACAGAGGAAATTTGACTACTAAATGAGCGGAGTTTTTCGAGCTTTTCACCCTCGTCGCTCCACTGACCGACAAGTCGACGAAATTCGCCAACGTGCGGTGTTAAAATCGAATCTTTTGGAATAAAATCTATTAAATCTCGATTTTCTGAGATAATATTTAGTGCATCTGCATCGATTACAATTGGTTTACCTATCTCCTTGCAACGTAGTAGTATTTTTTTAAGAGTTTCGTAATTTTTTGGATGTTTCCCCATTCCCATTCCTATACAAATAGTCGAAAAATGGTCGAAATCTTCACCTATATCTACAAAATCGCTCTCTGGAGCAATATATGCCATAGCAGTGGGAATCGTGCTATATAGTGCTGAAAGTAGTTTCTCGGGAGTATATACCGTAATACTCCCCACTCCAACGCTTTCGGCTCCTTTTGCAGCGATTATAGATGCGCCAAACATTCCTTTACCACTTCCTATTATTAGCAGTGAACCAAAACTACCTTTATGAGCAAATTTTTTGCGGGGTGTAATCAAACCGTCAATTTTATTGCTATAGTAATAATTTGTCGTAGCTGCTTCAAGAGCTAAAATCGAGTAATCAATATCTATAACCTCAATTTTTCCACAATTCTCTCCCCATGTAGGTAACAACATTGTTAGCTTAGGAGAGTCGATAGTAAAAGTGTAGTCGGCATTTACCACTAGTTGGGAGCAGCTTTCAATATCACAGCCCATACCTGTCGGAATATCCACCGACACAACTTTAATATGCTCTCTATCGAGCGAATTTATAAGGTTTATCGCCTGCTCAACCTCTTTTTTGTGAGGTCGACAGATATATCCAACTCCAAAAATTGCATCAACCAAAACCGCTTTTTTGCCCCAATTTTCGGTGATTATACTCTGAAATATATCGATATTATCGGTGGTTTCTATCTCTTTTGGAAGAAGTTCAAAATTTGTCTGATAATCTTCACCAGCCTTATTTTTTTCAAAAGTGGTTAAAATAATTACCTTACATCCCAAATTTTTACAAATTCGAGCCATAGCCAATCCATCGCCACCATTCCCCCCTTTTCCTACCATAAAATAGACTATTTGAGGATTGAAAATGTCGATTATACGCTTTGAGAGGCATTTTGAGGCTCTTTCCATAAGTTGCCATGATGTTATGTTTTGGTCAGAAATAGTAGCGTTTTCTACCCTTTTTATTGCTTTGTGAGATAAAATTTTCATATTTTTTAGCTATTTTATTAAAAATACATACAAATATAGATAAATTTTATATATCTTTGCGCTGAATAGTATGGTTTAAAAATTAATAATTAAGATTTGTATGTATAATCTTACACAAAAAACTATCGAACTTTCTGATGGACGTCAGATTGTTATCGAAACTGGTAAGTTAGCAAAACAGGCTGACGGATCTGTTGTTGTGCGCCAAGGCGACACAATGTTATTAGCAACAGTTGTTGCAGCAAAAGATGCAAAAGAAGATTGCGACTTTATGCCACTTCAAGTGGAGTACAAAGAGAAATATGCTTCTATTGGTCGTTTCCCTGGTGGATTTTTAAAGCGTGAGGCTCGTCCTACAGATCAAGAAATTTTGGTTTCTCGTCTGATTGACCGTGCAATTCGTCCGCTTTTCCCTGCGGATTACCACGCTGATGTATTTGTAACAGTAAATCTAATCTCTGCTGAGGCTGACGTTCAGCCAGATGCTCTTGCTGGTCTTGCAGCTAGTGCAGCTCTTGCAGTTTCTGATATTCCTTTCGTAGCTCCTATCTCTGAGGTGCGTGTGGCTAGAGTACTTGGTGAGTGGGTTATCAACCCTCGCTTCTCTCAAATGGCAGATGCAGATATAGATATCATGGTGGCAGCAACTTACGACAACATCCTTATGGTTGAAGGCGAAATGAAAGAGGTTTCTGAAGCTGAGATGCTAGAGGCTATCAAAGTTGCTCACGATGAGATTAAAAAACATTGCTTAGCGCAGTTAGAGCTTTCTAAAGAGCTAGGTAAAGATGTAAAACGCACATATTGTCACGAAAATAACGACGATGAGCTTCGTCAACGTGTTATCGACGAAACTTACGATGCAGTTTACGCTATCGCAATGAGCGATTCAGCTAAACATGAGCGTAGCGAAAAATTCGAAGCTGTTGAGAAAGAGTTTTTAGCTCAATTTAGTGAAGAAGAGCTTGCAGAAAAAGGCTCAATGCTAAAACGCTACTTCCACGATTACTCATTGAAAAAAGCAATGCGTAATATGATTTTAGATGAAGGAAAACGTCTTGATGGTCGTAAAACTAACCAAATTCGTCCTATCTGGTCTGAAATTTCATATCTTCCAGGTGCTCACGGTTCTGCTATCTTTACTCGTGGCGAGACTCAATCACTTACTACAGTGACTTTAGGTACCAAAATGGATGAAAAACAGATAGATGAGGTTATGGTTCAAGGTTCTGAGAAGTTTGTACTTCACTACAACTTCCCTCCATTCTCTACAGGTGAGGCACGTCCTGCACGTGGTCTTTCACGTCGTGAGATTGGTCACGGTAACTTAGCTTTCCGTGCTCTTAAACCAATGATTCCTACAGGTGAAGCAAATCCTTATGCAATCCGTGTTGTTTCTGATATTTTAGAGTCAAACGGTTCTTCGTCAATGGCAACTGTTTGTGCTGGTACTCTTGCTCTTATGGATGCTGGTGTGAAAATCAAAAAACCTGTATCGGGTATTGCAATGGGTCTTATTACTGACACAGAAACTGGCAAATTTGCAGTTCTTTCAGATATTTTAGGTGACGAAGACCACTTAGGTGATATGGACTTTAAAGTAACAGGTACTGCTGACGGTATCACTGCTACTCAAATGGATATTAAAGTTGATGGCCTTTCTTACGAAATCTTATCTCAAGCACTTGAGCAAGCTCGTGAGGGTCGTCTACATATCTTAGGTAAAATTATGGAGACTATCACTGAGCCTCGTGAAGATTACAAACCAAATGTACCTCGTGTTGTTCAAATGCGTATTCCTGGCGACTTTATCGGTGCCGTTATTGGACCTGGTGGTAAAGTTATTCAAGAGATGCAAAAACAAACTGGTGCAACAATCACTATCACTGAGGTTGATAAAGAGGGTGTTATCGATATTTTTGCAGTTGATCGCAACTGTTTAGATGCTGCTGTTGAGCGTATTAAAGCTATAGTTGCAGTTCCTGAGGTTGGTGAAGTTTATTCGGGTCCTATTAAGTCTATTATGACTTTCGGTGCATTCGTTGAGATTATGCCAGGTAAAGATGGTCTACTTCATATTTCAGAAATCGACTACAAACGTTTTGAGAGCATGGAAGATACTGGTCTTAAAGAGGGTGATGTAGTTGAGGTTAAGCTTATCGATGTTGATGCTAAAAATGGCAAATTAAAGCTTTCTCGTCGTGCACTTCTTCCAAAACCAGAGGGTTGGGTTGAGCCTGTAAGAAGCGAGCGTCCACAAAATCGTGATCGTGGTGGTGACCGTGATCGTCGTGGCGGCAACCGTGATAACCGTGATAGAAAACCACGTTACTAATATAGATTACTATGTTGCAGCCAAATAGCTGCAACATAGTGATATTACAAATTATAACGTAGTTTATTAAAAAGCAACTAATTAAAATATTAATAATAACAAATTAACCAAACAAGATTATGAAAAAGTTCTTGAAAGTTAGTATGATGGCTGTAATGGCTGCATTTGTTCTAACAAGCTGTAACTGCTTCAAAAAGATTACTAAGAACATCGATACACTTGGTATCACTTGTTCTCCAGCAGTTCTTACTCTTAAAGGTGCTACAGTAGACGCATCTTATACCGTAGAGGTTCCAGCTAAAGTTTTTGCTAAAACAGGTCTAATCAAAGTTACTCCTGTATTAAAGTATGATGGCGGCGAGATTGTAGGTACTCCTAAGTATCTTCAAGGCGAGAAAGTAAATGACAACTACCAAGTAGTTGCATGGAAAACTCCTACAACAGTTACTCAAACAGCATCTTTCGTTTACCAACCAGAAGCTAAACGTTCTACTTTAGTTCTTCGTATTGCTGGTAAATGTTGTAAAGATTGTAGCGATTCTTCTGAAGAATTTGTAGAATATTCTGAAGAAATCGTAGTTGCTGAAGGTGTTAGCACAGTTCAACTTATGGCTGACGATTTTGCAAAATTAGCTATCGCAAGCGACAACTTCAAACGTATCACTACTATCTCTGAAGAGGCAAACATTATGTATGCTATCAACAGCTCGGTAGTTAACTCAAAACAACTATCAAACGAAGATCTTCAAACTCTTCAAGACTTTATTAAAGAGAATGAAGGTGCATACCGTAGAACTGTAAGTGATGTTTACGCAAAATCTTACGCTTCTCCTGATGGTCCTCTTAACTACAACGATAAACTATCTGTAAAACGTAGTGAAACAACAAAAACAGCTGTTGAAAAAGAGTTCAAAAAAGACGAAACTCCTTACAAAGCTCTACAAGTAGACGCTTTAGGTGAGGACTGGGAAGGTTTTAAAGAGCTTGTTGAAGCTTCTAATATTGAGCAAAAAGATCTTATTCTTCAAATTCTTGCTATGACTTCAGATCCACAAAAACGTGATGCTGAAATCAAAAATCTTTCGGCTGTATTCAACGTACTTGCTGAGAAAGTTCTTCCAGAGCTTCGTCGTTCTAAACTTCAAGTAAATGTTGATGTTGAAGGTCTTTCAGATCAAGAAATCAAAGATTTAGTTAACGGTGATATCAACTCTTTAAAACTAGAAGAACTTCTTTACGGTGCAACTCTATTCTCTGATAACGCAACAAAAGCTAAAGCATATAAAGCTGTAACTACAAACTTCCCTAACTGCTACCGTGGATGGAATAACTATGGTGTTATCCTTGCTTGGGAAGGTGAAGTTAATGAAGCTAAATCTGCTATCGCTAAAGCTGCTTCTTTAAATGCTTCTTCTAACGAGGTTATCAACAACCTTGGTTGTATTGCTCTTTTTGAAGGCAATATGTCTGAAGCTAAAAAATATTTCTCTTCAATCTCTACTCCAGAATCTACTTACAACATGGGTCTAGTTAACCTACAAGAGGGTAACTACGATGCAGCTGTTAAAACTCTTAGCGGTTATAACCTAGCTGTTGCTCAATTCTGTAACGGTAATATCGCTGCTGCAAAATCTACTCTTTCTGGTGAAGTTTCTGCTGAGGCTCTTTACCTTAAAGCTATCATTGCTGCTCGTGAAGGTAACGCTAGTGATGTTACTACAAACCTTAACGGTGCTATCTCATTAGATGCTTCTTATGCTGAAAAAGCTAAAAATGAGGTTGAGTTCTTGAAATACGATATCTAGTCAACTCATAAGAACAAATTCTATAAAAGAGCTTAAAAGGTAGTTTTTAATAAACTATTTTAGTAAAATTTATTTTACGGCTCAAATAAAAAGAGACGCTAAATATAGCGTCTCTTTTTATTTGAGCTTATATGTATGATGTACAGATAAAACGAAAAATAGTTTGAAATGTTCTTTAAACTATTATAGGAATGACTATTTAGTTTGTATATAATTTTGAATTAACCCCAATTTTAGAAGTTCCCTTTATGTAGTTGGAAAGAGAATGTATAAATTATCATATAATTGTAATATTCAAAAAGACTATCAGCCAAATAACTTTGAAATGGATCCAGCGATTGAATGTAATAACTTAGTTTTCAATTGGTTGTAGTGCTTGTATTGTCGATAAATTCCTTTTGTCAAATCTTATAGTTACATTATATAAAATTTGTATCATAAGGTTTTTTTAAAAAAAATACTTATAAAATAATTTTTTGCTTGTATTTACAATTGTATTTTTTAACTTTGCACTATTGTTAGCTATTACTTGTAGACAATTTTTAGCGTAGTCTACATGTAATACTTAGGTTACATAGTCCTCAACACATCCTCCTCCCTTTTATTGTTGTATGTAGCCTACTAGCTCGCTAGGAGTATTTATTGCAGTCGAAATTGAGTGCAGTACCCAAGCCACGCCTTTCATACAATATAGGCGTTGCTCTTAGTTTAGTGAGTAATGAGGATAAGGTTTGATAATTAATGTTGTTTTTTCTATAAAAGTGGTTTAAAATAAACTTTTATTGTGCTTTTTTGAAAAGACTTTAGTGAGCTAGTAAAAAATGTTTGTTTTTACTTAACACTTTGCTTTGCTTGCTAATAACGGAAGATTTCTTCTCAAACCTTAATTAGCAAAATAATATAATTTCATAAATAACGAGTGAGAGTTTTAATGATAAAGGAGAGTTCTAAATTCTGGATTTTGATAGATTTTAGAAATTCCCTGAAGTTTTAGATTAGTTGAGATATTTTAAATTTCAGCTTTTTTGCTATTTTTATCATCAAAAACTCCCAGATAAAAATTTAATAAAGATGAAAATAGTTACAATGGGCGAAATTCTTCTTCGCCTTTCGACTCCAGGCAATGAAAGATTTGTTCAGTCGGATAATTTTGATGTAGTTTATGGTGGGGGTGAAGCAAACGTAGCAGTTAGCTGCGCAAATTATGGTCACGACGCCTATTTTGTTTCAAAACTTCCTACTCATGAAATTGGTCAAAGTGCAGTAAACTCACTTCGCCGCTATGGTGTTCATACCGACTTTATCGCTCGTGGGGGCGATCGTGTTGGTATCTACTTTTTAGAAACAGGTGCCTCTATGCGCCCTTCAAAAGTCATTTACGACCGTGCTGCTTCGTCGATTGCAACAGCTACAAAAGCGGATTTTGATTTTGATACAATTATGGAGGGAGCCGCTTGGTTTCACTGGTCGGGTATTACACCTGCACTATCTCCAGAATCGGTAGAGCTTACTCGCTTGGCTTGTGAGGCTGCAAAACGTCATGGTGTAACTGTTTCTGTTGACCTTAACTTCCGTAAAAAACTTTGGACTAAAGAGCAGGCTCAAGCTGCTATGCGTCCGCTTATGGAGTATGTAGATGTTTGTATCGGCAATGAAGAGGACGCTGAGCTATGTCTTGGTTTTAAACCTGATGCTGATGTTGAGGGTGGTAGCACTGATGCTGATGGCTATAAAGAGATTTTCAAACAGATGGCTACTCAGTTTGGCTTTAAATATGTAGTTTCGACACTTCGTGAATCGTTCTCTGCTTCGCATAACGGTTGGAAAGCTATGATTTATAACGGTGAAGAGTTCTATACCTCAAAACGTTATGATATTTCACCTATTGTAGACCGTGTCGGTGGTGGTGACTCGTTCTCTGGTGGTATTATTCATGGTCTGCTTACAAAACCAAATCAAGGCGAAGCTCTTGAGTTTGCGGTTGCCGCTTCAGCTCTAAAACATACAATTGGCGGAGATGCCAATCTTGTATCTATTGAAGAGGTTGAGGCACTCGCTGGTGGTGATGCAAGCGGACGTGTTCAACGATAGATTGTGGTAACTTCTAAAATATGTAAAAATTTAGAATTTAAAGTTTTCTTTATTCGCATTAATAACCAATTATCCTTGATATAATACCAAGGTATTTTAAAATATTTACGAAAATGGCTAGATTTTCAAAAAGTGAGGTATTTGCGGCTATAAAAGCCACAGGAATGGTTCCTGTATTTTATAATAGTGATGTAGAAGTTGCTAAAAACGTGGTAAAAGCGTGTTACGATGGGGGTGTAAGAGTGTTTGAATTTACAAACCGTGGCGATTTTGCTCACGAAGTATTTATAGAACTAATAAAATTTTGTAAGGCAGAGTGTCCAGAGATGATTCTTGGTATTGGCTCAATTGTCGATGCTCCTACAGCTGCTCTTTATCTTCAAAATGGCGCAAACTTTATTGTTGGACCATATCTAAATGCCGATATTGCTAAGGTTTGCAATCGTCGTCTAGTATCTTATACTCCTGGCTGCGGTTCAGTTACAGAGATTGGTTTTGCTCAAGAGTTAGGTTGTGATTTAACAAAAGTATTCCCAGCAGGTAATGTTGGAGGACCATCTTTTGTGAAAAATATCAAAGCTCCACTACCTTGGTCGAATGTTATGGCTACAGGTGCCGTTGAACCAACAGAAGAGAACCTTACTGCATGGTTCAAAGCGGGTGTAATGTGTGTTGGAATGGGTTCACAACTATTCCCTAACGACGTAATAAAAGCTCAAAATTGGGCCGCAATTACTGAAAAATGCAAATTTGCTCTTGCTATTATCGCTGGTTTAAAATAATTCCTTTGTAGGGTTATTTGCTTAAAAACCATTCAAGATGGTGACCCAAAAGTAAAGAAATTTACTTAAAATTACACAATCCAGACCAATACCCCCACTTATAACGTTTGTGAGCAGGGGTGATGGTCTGGATTTTTGATTGTGGGTCACCCACTATTTTTATTAGATGTTCCAAAAAAAGAGTAAAAATTGACTAAAATCCATTTTTACTCTAATAACCAATTTTGTTTAACCTCAACTTAAAAATCACTAATATTAGCTATTGTACCCTATGATAATATATAGTTTCTTTGTTATAAAGAAAACAATATATTGCATAAAAATTTAACTTTTATGCAATTTTGTATATAAATCTATAAATTAGTGTGTTATGATTAAAAAAATTTTACTATTTTCGATGCTTCTTTCGAGCTACAACCTTTTTGCACAGAATCAAGATAGCCTAAAGGGTATCGATATTAGTGAGATAGTGGTGAGTTCAAATTCAAAAGAGACAAACTCTTTGCGTACTATTCCATCGGCTAAATCGGAGATAACTCCAAAAATTATTGAAAACAGAAAAATAGAGTCAATTAAGGATTTATCATCTATAGTGCCCAATCTTTTTATTCCCGATTATGGCTCAAGTATGACCACTCCAATATATCTTCGTGGTATGGGTAATCGTAGTACAGGGCAGCTTGTAGGAATATATGTTGACAATGTACCTTATAACGATATGAGTGCTTTTGATTTTGCATTTAACGGTATTGATAGAGTCGAGGTGCTTAGAGGAGCGCAGGGCACACTATATGGACGTAATGCAATGGGTGGAATTATCAATATATATACTAAATCACCTTTAGACTATCAAGGTTTAAAATTTTCGGTAGGCTTAGGTAATTATGGTGCGCAACAATATAAAATATCAAATCTTTCGAAAATTGGCGATAATTTGGGTATTGCAGTTAATGGCTACTACACAAAGCGTGATGGTTACTTTATTAACGATTATAGTGGTGAAAAGGCGGATTATGAGAAGTCGGCAGGTTTAAATTTAAAGTTAGATTGGAGAATTTCGGATAGTTGGAAGGCAAAATTCTCAACTTCTTTCGACTATGTCGATGAGGGAGCATATCCTTACGGTATATATGATGCTGAAAATGACGTAATAAATAATGTAAATTACAACGACGAGGGTTCGTACAACCGAAAACTCTCTAACAACAACCTGCAATTTGAATATCGTAGCAAAAAGTTGCTTTTCACCTCAAATAGCGGTGTTCAAATTCTCCGTGATGATATGTGGATGGATCAAGACTATACTGTAGCTTCGATGTTTAATATCAATCAGCAAAAAACTCTAAATTCATACTCTCAAGAGTTTGCTCTACGCTCGTTAAATAGCGGAAACTATCAATGGTCGGTGGGAATGTTTGGTTTTTATGACGACTTAACCACCACTGCTGATATTACTTTTGGTCAATATGGTGTGCAGATGTTACAAAGTATATTCTCTATGGTAATGCCCTCAACTGTAACTCTTACCCTTACCGATAGCGATATTTTCAACCCAGGAACCTATATCACTCCAAACGTTGGAGGGGCAATTTTTCACCAATCTACGTTCAATAATCTTCTTACCGATGGTCTTTCCCTTACTGTTGGAGGTCGTCTCGACTACGAGAAGCAAAAGTTAGACTATTATACCGCTATGACAATTAACGGAAATGTTGAGATTGAAAATGTACCCGAAGCGTTTGCTACAGCAATCAATCCAGTTATAGAGGGTGATTTAAATCAAGATTTTGTTCAGTTTTTGCCAAAAGTGGCATTAAAATATGAGTTTTCTGACGATGCAATGGCTTATGCCACTGTTTCGAAAGGGTATAAAGCTGGTGGATACAATATTCAGATGTTTTCGTATGTAATTCAGAGTAGCTTGATGAGCACCGAAATTCCAGGAGTGAGTAGTGGCTCAGAATCTACTACTGATATGGATAGTCAAGTGTCGTATAGCCCAGAGACTAGTTGGAACTATGAGTTAGGCTATAGAGCTTCGATGGTAGGAGGACGTCTAAAAAGCGATATTGCACTCTTTTATATGGATGTCGACGATGTTCAGATTACACAATTTGTTGATGGAGGAACAGGTCGTGTGCTTAGCAATGCTGGCGAGGCTCGAAGCATAGGTGCAGAACTTTCACTTACAGCTATCGCCACAACCGACCTTACTTTCGATCTAAATTATGGCTATACAAATGCTAAATTTACAACGTATAACGATGGTAGCGACGACTACACAGGTAACTATATCCCTTACACTCCGCAAAATACATTTAGCCTTGGAGCTACATATAATATTGACTTAGGAGTAGGATTTTTCAAAGATATTTTACTAAACTGCTCATATACAGGAAGCGGTAAAATATATTGGGACGAGGCAAACTCAGTATCGCAAGATTATTACGGTTTGGTAAATACAAAGGCTACTTTACAATGCAAAAATGTAGGTTTAGAGTTATGGGCTAAAAATATTTGTGATAAAGAGTATGGCGCATTCTATTTTGAAAGCTATGGTAATAGCTTTATACAGCGTGGTCGCCCACGCACCTTTGGTGCAACATTAATGTTTGAATTTTAGCATTGTTTTTTATCTCCTTCATTTCTGTACTAATATGCAGGGTCATTGGCAAAATTTACTTGCCTATGACCCTATTTATAAGCTTCTGCTAAAGTATTATCCAACAATATATTTACTTTTAGGGAAAAACGATAAAATTTTTATCAGAAGATAACTTAAAAGATATGTTACAATAGCTATTGAGATGATTTTAAATGGAATATTTGAAATTTCAGATAGGAAGCTATACACAAAATTAAGCATAAAGATATGTGCTAGATACATTCCATAGCTCAATTTAGAAATATCACTAACAACTGTCGAAACTTTCGCATTATCACATTTTATACATTTAAACATTATAAATAGTGCAAAAGTAGAGATTGCCACATTTGGAGTACAGAAACGCCAACCTAGCTCTATTGTGTAGAAGTCGCCGTTAGATGGGTAGAAGTAGTCGAATGAGATATAGGTTATTGCCCAACCTATCAGAAATAGTGGCAAACCAATCATCAAGCTTTTACTTGTTGTTAAATTTAGATATTCTCGAATATAGTAGGCTAGTACAACATAACCCAAGTGACCTGAAAAGTACCAAAGAGTGTAAAATTCATTCCAATAACATTGCCCAAGTATTCCAAACTCATCGCCAGTAAGATGTTTTATGTAGTGATAGAAAGTCGAAAGAAACCAAAGCAGTAGAAAATATTCAATATGGCGTTTTTTTGCTGTTTTAAGCCACGGCGAGATAATAGGCATAAAGAGGTATATTCCGATAAACATATATATATACCAAAGGTGACCAGATGCCATATTAAAGTTGTGAGTAAGTCGCAATAGGCTCTCTTTTACTCCTGTAGCATCTAATCCACCCCATAAAATAGGGATAGTGGCATATAATATCGACCATACAACAAAAGGTATTAAGACACGAGTAAATCTTTTTTTAAGAAAAGGTTCTAATTCATCTTTTAGAGGAAGCAGTAGATAGCTCGACATCATTACAAAGATAGGTACACAGGCTCTTAATGCACTATCAATAAAATTTGCCCAGAAAATCTCATCATCCGAAAAATTTCCTATATCACCAACATAGAAAAATTCGCAAGCGTGTACCAATATCACCATAAAACAGGCTATAGCACGTGTAAAATCCAAAAATTGGACTCTTTCGCTTTTGAGGTTATTACTATTTTGTCCCATATCTTAATTTGTTGTTATTAATACTGTTACCTAGTGTCATTTGTAAAAATGGTTTAGCCTACCTAATTCTATTTTTTAAGAGCTTTAATACCTCGTTTTGTCATATTCACCATCTTAATTGAGCCATCTTTTTCGTATCTTAGATACTCTACGCACACTCTACGCTCATAAGGAGATGGCCCTTCAATATGGTAGAAAAGATACCACTTATCCTCTATTTCTATGATAGAGTGGTGAGAATTTCTCGAATTATTAAAGAAAAACTGTCCTCTATAGGTGAAAGGACCTGTTGGCGATGGAGCGGTTGTTAGCTCCAATACCTGTTTTTTCTTTCCATCAATATCGGTATACATACTAGGATAGGTGAAGTAGTAGGTGTCGTTGCGTTTATGTACCCAGATTCCCTCATGGTAATTTTTTATCATTAAAGTTTGAATCTCACCATCTTTTTCAATCAAATTATCTTTAAGCTTTACGCACCCTACTTTACCCCACGAGTTGCCGTAGTAAAGGTATGGTGTTCCATCATCATCGGTAAAGATACATGGGTCGAAACTTGAGATGTTGTCATGCTCTTTTGTAGAGATAAGCGGTTTGCCAATAGCATCCTTATATTGACCAGTAGGTGTGTCGGAAACTGCTACACCAATCTGCATTCCAGCAGGGAAAAAGAAGTAATATTTGCCATTACGTTTTACTGCATCGGGTGCAAAAGCGGCATTACTTGCCCATGAAACATCGTCGAGACTGAAAATTTGTCCTTCATCTTTCCACTCTGCCAAATCGGTAGAGCTGTAGAGCTTCCATCGCTCCATCTCTTCCCAGCTTGTGCTTCCTGGCTCATCGGTAGAGGGATAAATCCAATACTTTCCGTCCCATTGATGAGCAGAAGGGTCGGCATGGAAATCTGGTAATATCTGTTTTTGTGCAATTGCTACACTGCTTGCAAGAAATAATGAAAGTATTAGAAATAGTGATTTTTTCATATATAAATAATTATTGTAATGATAACTGCTGATGATGGTTGAAATTTAACGAATTAGCTCTGAAAGCCATATTTTAGAAGATTTCTGTAGGCTATTTTAACGCCTTGACTCCTTTTTTTGTCATTTTTACAGGTTTGATAAGTCCGTCCTTATCATACTCTAAATAATCTATACAAACTCTACGCTCATAGCCCGAAGGACCTTCAATGTGGTAAAATAGATACCATCTATCTTTTATCTCTATTATTGAATGGTGCGAATTTCTTGATTTATTATCTAAAAATGAACCCCTATAGGTAAATGGCCCTGTTGGAGTTGGAGCGGTAGAGTATACTAAAAGCTGTTTTCTGTTACCATCTTCGTCATCATAAGGGCTAGGATAGCTAAAATAGTAGAGTCCATTATATTTATGCACCCAAATTCCCTCACCATACCCTTCGAGAGCTATTTTTTGAATTTCGCTTACTCTTTTTGTGAGGTTATCGTCAAGCTCCACCACCGCAGCTCCACCACCGCCTCCATAGTAGAGGTATGGGGTTTTAGCCTCATCGTCATCAATAAATATGGTAGGGTCGAAAGATGCAACTCCCTTGCACTCCCTCTCTTTAATTAGTGGCTCGCCAAGTATATCTTTATATGGGCCACTAGGTTTGTCAGCTACAGCCACGCCTATTTGTACTTGTGCAGGAAAAAAAAGGTAATATTTGCCATTTCGTTTAATAGCATCTGGTGCAAAAGCCGATTCTGATGCCCAACTAACCTCTTCGAGGCTGAAAATCTCACCCTCATCACTCCAATCTTTTAAATCTGTAGAGCTATAGAGCCACCAACGCTTCATCTCTTTCCAGCTAGTACTCCCTTTTTCGTCTGTTGAGGCGTAAATCCAATATTTACCATCCCATTGATGAGCAGAAGGATCAGCATGAAAATCGGGTAATATAGGTTTTTGTGCCCACAACGCCAAAGGTACTACCATTGAAAATAGGGATAATGTAGATTTGAGTAGGTTATTTTTCGTTTGCATTATATAAAATTAAAAATTAGTAGTTTTGATAAATATTTTACTTAATTCTGAGCTTTCTAAGTAGGGTAAAATAATTATTGGTGTATTTTTAAAAGTGCTATTGGAGATGAGATTTTTTGCTATTGAATCGAAAATATAGTGGTTCTATATTGAGATTTAATAGTGAAAAATATC
>JAWXTR010000076.1:0-16133 GCA_044433365.1 Rikenellaceae bacterium | reverse complement strand
ATGATTCGCCACTGCGTAGCTGGCGTAACGCTTTGTCACGCATCTCCTCATAATCCTTACTTGTTCTGTCCATAATGCAAAGTTAATTATTTTTTGGACAGAGTTTAAATTACAGTCTCTATTATAACCAAGGACTTAAAAATTGGAATAATTCAAAAAAACTTTCACTTAATTCAAATATAGAAGATCACCATATATTTCCAAAAGCATATATTAAAAACCGTCCTGATAGTGAAGCGTTATCAGACAAACTCGATTGTGTTGCAAACAGAACGTTAGTGCCTAAGTTGTTGAATATAAAAATTAGCGATCAAGCACCATCATTTTATCTAAAAGATATTCAAAAAGTTAATGCTAATATTGTTGAGTGTTTAGAAAATCATTTGATAGCACCAGAACTTTTAGATGGAGAATATGATAATGATTTTGATTTCTTTATTCAATATCGTACCGATGCCTTATTTAATATCGTCGAAGATAGAGTTATATCAAAGCAAGATTACATCAAACAGTTATATTTTGAAGAGATGAAGTATGATGAAATTAGCAATATTCCGATATATGCTAAATACAAAGATATGTTTTTTGAGGCAACATTTAATCCATCCACAAGTAAAGTTTTCTACAACGGAAATTTATATGACTCCCCGAGTACAGCAGCTCTCAGCGCACTTAACGAACTTAATTCCTCACGTGTTTCAGAGAATGGATGGATATTTTGGAAATTTAAAGATAAAAATGGTGAAGAAAAAAAGATTAAAGAACTCAGAAAAAAACTGTAATTTTACAATCTTTTAAGAATGCGGGGGGAGTGTAATATTACTAGACAGAGTTTATATTACACTCCCTTCCCACTCTCAAAAAAAATGATTCTCTGTAGAAAAATGGCTAATTTTTTCAAACTTCTATTCACATTTTAATAGCTAGAGTTGGCTGCCATACATCTAATAGCACGTTTTTTCTCTAAACTACGCAATCTGCGTTCTTCTAAGAATGAAGATCTTCGTATTGCGGCTGCCATCTCTTTAATGTTTTCAAGTTTTATTTTTCTTACTGCATCGCTATTTCGCACAAACTCAAAATCGTAACAATTTTCGACGATTAATGAGTGCCATATTTCATAATACTCCTTTTTGTGGTTTTTGTCGTAACGGCCACTTACAAGTCGTACTGTAGAACGCTTAAACTCAGGAATTTCCCAAATTATATTTCTCGACTCTACCACAAAATTTTCAATATCCGACAGAAAGCGCAGCCATAATAGCTGTATATCATCTTTCTGCTCACTATTATAGTCAAAAAATGTAAATTTCTCTAACTCAATATATATAAGCTCCATATTTTCTATAATCTCATCGCTTCCAACAACGCCAACACAACTAAAATGGTGGTAGTATCCATCCAACTGATTATTGATTGCTCTATTTACAAGCATTAACGAAAAATGGGGGATTTTGTAGCTATATTTTCTGTTTGTATCGGTTATTTGAGCACTACTAAAATCGACCAAAACAGGTAGTTCATCGATATGCGACCAGAGTATATTTATCTCAACGGTAAATTCTCGACTTGTAAAAGAACGGCAAGAAACGTTGATAACATTACACTGTTCGAAAGGTATTTTAGGAGATTGAAAGTAGTTTAGATAGTCTAATTTTACAATTTTATCGTTTCCTAAAGGCAATATAGAGTTAAGAAAGTGCAAAATTACACCTTTATCACTTCCAAAAACATTTTTAAAAGTAAAATATGTTTGACAACTAAGATAGCTCATTTAGTTTAGTATTAGAGGATTGAAAATTTGATAAAATAAAAATACAATTTTATAAAAATTCCAAAAGTTTAGACAATTAAAAAGGGAGTGTAAAAACACTCCCTAATTTTATGGTTTTTGGCGATAAAGTCGCCACCTTTTTGCATTGTAAAACTATTTATGCGAATAAAGGTTTGAAATTTTTGAACTATTTTGAGCTGTTTTTGCAATTCGAGTTATATAAGGGAACTTCTAAAAATTGGATTTTAACGCTTTTTTATTTTGAGACTTCATCTTTGAATTTTACAAAATGCACCGTAGGCACCGCTACGCCCACATTTCGTAAAATCCAAATCTAAAACCTCAAAATAAAAAATCGAATAAAATCAATTATTAGAACTCCCCATAAAAATAACTTTTGTTAATGCTTTTTAAAAAAAGCACGCCCAGAGGGCTGGCAAAAATCGCTGAGTTTTCACTCACGGCTTCTTCCGCTTTTAGAAAAGCGGAAGAAGGTTCTTCAAACCTTTATTGGCATTATTTACGAATAGCTGCAACACCTGGAAGAACTTTACCTTCCATATACTCTAAAAGAGCACCACCACCAGTAGAAACGTAGCTAACTTTGTCTGCCATACCAAACTTGTTGATACAAGCAACAGAGTCGCCACCACCGATTAGTGAGTAAGCACCGTTTGCAGTAGCCTCAACGATAGCCTCAGCGATAGCTTTAGAGCCACCCTCAAAACTCTCCATCTCAAATACACCTACAGGACCATTCCAAAGGATAGTTTGCGACTCTTTAACAACTTTTGCAAACTCTTCTGTAGCTTTTGGTCCAATATCAAGACCTTCCCAACCATCAGGAATATCGTTTGAAGGACAAGTTTGTTTGTTACAATCGTTTTTGAAGTCGTCGCCACAAAGTGCATCTTCTGCAAGTACGATATTTACACCCATCTCTTTAGCTTTAGCTAAAACTGTAAGAGCTGTTTCGTACTGGTCTTTTTCGCAGATAGACATACCAACTTTACCACCTTGAGCAGCCATGAAAGTGTAGGTCATACCACCACCTAAGATTAGGTTGTCAACTTTGCTCATTAAGCTCTCGATAATAGTGATTTTAGTAGAAACTTTAGAACCACCTAAGATTGCAGTAAATGGACGTTTAGCGTTAAGAAGAACGTTGTCGATAGCTGTAAGCTCACGCTCCATAATGTAACCAAACATTTTGTCGTTAGGGAAATATTCAGCGATTAAAGCGGTCGAACCGTGTGCACGGTGAGCTGTACCAAATGCATCGTTGATGTAGCAATCAGCGTAAGAAGCAAGTGTCTTTACAAAACCTTTTTGCGACTCTTTAACTGCTTTTTTAGCTTCAGCTTTCTCCTCGTCTGTAGCCTCTTTAGGCAGACGTGGTTTGCCCTCTTCTTCAGCATAGTAACGTAGGTTTTCAAGAAGAAGAACTTCGCCTGGAGCAAGAGCAGCAGCAGCTTCAGCAGCCTTTTGACAATCGTCAGCAAACTTGATAGAAACACCTAGTAGCTCTTCAATTTTGTAGATGATATGTTTTAGAGAGAATTTAGCATCCACACCTTTTGGACGACCAAGGTGAGACATAAGAATAAGAGAACCACCACCCTCTAACACTTTTTTAAGTGTTGGGATAGCCGCACGGATACGTGTAGCATCGGTTACTTGGAAATTTTCATCTAGTGGCACATTAAAGTCAACACGTACTATCGCACGTTTGCCACTGAAATCATAGCTGTCAATTGTTTGCATAATGAAATAATTTTTTTACAAGATATTAATAATTTTTTATTCTTCTACAGGAAGGTTTAGCTCTATAGCAAGCTCTTTAAGTTGAGCAGGGGCAACCTGCGATGGAGAGTCAATCATCACATCACGACCAGAGTTGTTTTTAGGGAATGCGATGTAGTCACGAATCGACTCAGTACCGCCAAAAAGCGAACAGAAACGGTCGAAACCAAATGCAATACCACCATGAGGAGGTGCACCATATTTAAATGCGTTGATAATAAAGCCAAATTGAGCCTCAGCCTCCTCTTGAGAGAAGCCAAGCACCTTAAACATCTTTTTTTGAAGCTCTGCATCGTGAATACGAATCGAACCACCTCCAACTTCGGTTCCGTTCATTACAAAGTCGTAGGCATTTGCTCTTACTGCACCAGGGTTTGTGTCGAAAAGCTCAATATCTTCGGTAATAGGCGATGTAAATGGGTGGTGCATAGCGTAGAAACGCTCTGTCTCGTCGTCCCACTCAAGTAGAGGGAAATCAACAACCCATAGTGGCGCATATTTTGAGTTATCACGAAGCCCTAATCTGTCGCCAAGTTCAAGACGTAGAGCTGAAAGAGCCGAAAGAGTTTTTTTCTTTACTCCACAAAGAAGTAGGATTAAATCACCTTCAACTGCTCCGCATTTCTCAGCAATAGTTTTAAGTTGCTCAGCACTATAAAATTTATCTACGCTAGATTTGTATGCTCCAGATGCTTCACATTTAATATATACTAAACCAGATGCCCCAACTTGAGGACGTTTAACAAAATTTGTAAGCTCGTCAAGTTGTTTGCGAGTGTATGAGCTACATCCGCTAGCTGCAATAGCACCGATATATTCAGCACCATCAAAAACTGGGAAACCAGCACCTTTTACCTCTTCTGTAACATCATTTATTGTCATCTCAAAACGAATATCGGGCTTGTCCGAACCGTAACGCTCCATAGCTTCGCTATAAGGCATGCGTGGGAAACTACCCTCAAATTCGATGTTCATAATGTTTTTAAACATCGTTTTTGCCATTCCTTCAAATGTTGTTAGCACATCTTCACGCTCTACAAACGACATTTCGCAGTCGATTTGAGTAAATTCTGGCTGACGGTCGGCACGTAAATCTTCGTCACGGAAACAACGCACAATTTGGAAGTAGCGGTCGTAGCCCGACACCATTAAAAGCTGTTTAAAGGTTTGAGGTGATTGAGGAAGTGCATAAAACTCACCTTGGTTCATACGAGATGGTACGATAAAGTCACGTGCACCCTCTGGAGTAGATTTGATAAGGTAAGGGGTTTCAATCTCCATAAAACCTTGTGCATCTAAAAAGTTGCGCACCTCGTGTGCCATTTTGTGGCGCAACATCATATTTCTCTTTAGAGGTGGACGTCGAAGGTCTAAGTAGCGGTATTTCATACGAAGCTCATCACCCCCGTCGCTATGCTCTTCGATAGTGAAAGGAGGGGTATCGCTGCTGCTAAGCACTTTTATATCAGAAGCGATAATTTCAATATCGCCAGTCTCAATTTTTGAATTTTTAGATTGACGCTCAATAACTTTACCGTTAATCTGTATTACAAATTCACGACCTAAAGTTGCTGCAACCTCTTTAACTGCATCAGAAGAGCCTTCTTCTACAACAATTTGAGTAATACCATAGCGGTCACGTAGGTCAATAAAGGTCATTGCACCCAATTCACGTACTTTTTGCACCCAACCAGCAAGAGTAACACTCTCACCGACGTTAGCTGCTCTTAATTCTCCACAAGTGTGTGTTCTATACATTGTTTATGTTTTTATATTTTATTATTTACTCTAAATCATTAAGATATAAGCTATTAAAAGACAAAAAACATTTTTGCACAACTTATAATAGCTATTTATTTTATTTTTTGATAATTATTTGCTACTTTTATCAAAAATTACAGCAAATATACATTTTTTTTTTGATATATTTAACTAATTTTTAAAAAATTTAACAACCTCCTTTTTTTAAAAATTTTTATGAGCGAAAAAGATAGTTTATTTATGAAGCAAGCACTGCTTGAGGCAAAGGCTGCTTATAGCGAGGGAGAGATTCCAATTGGTGCAGTTATAGTTCTGAATAACAATATTATAGCCCGTTGTCACAACCTTTGTGAAAGATTGCTTGACCCCACTGCTCATGCCGAAATGCAGGCTATTACAGCTGCCACAGCCCATATAGGCGGAAAATATCTATCGGAATGTACGATCTACGTAACAGTCGAACCTTGCCCCATGTGTGCAGCCGCTTTAGCTTGGTCGCAGATAGGTAGAGTTGTGTATGGTGCTAGCGAACCTAAGCGTGGTTACACCACAATTGCTTCGCCTCTGCTTCACCCTAAAACTAAAGTTACAAGTGGGGTTTTGACTGAGGAGTGTGGTGAAATTATGAGTAAATTTTTTAAGAAATTACGGTAGTTAATTTTTAGGGAGTTTTAAATTCAGAAATTTGAGAGATTTAAAAAGTTCCCTATAACAACATCTAATCCCAAAATAGAATATTATGTTAAAAGATGATATAAGATTGGTTCTAAGTGCAATACCATCCGATGCAGCTGCCGAGCTACTCGATGGTTTTGGCTCAGCTGGCGGTATTTTTGATGCCACTAAAGAGGAGATTTTAGCTGTTAAAGAGCTTAGTAGCCGCACACTCAACAAGCTTTTATCGCCAGCAGATGATAAACGAATAGAAAAGGAATTAGAATTTATCGAAAGATACTCTATACGCCCAATTTCTTATATCAGTAGTGAATATTCTCAAAATCTTGCAGCTGTTTTCGACCCTCCTTCAACACTTTTTGTAAAGGGTGCAATAGATTTCAATAATGCCCCTTCAAAATGGATTGGAATTGTTGGCACTCGAAAATGTTCACCTTACGGTGTTAGCTCAGTCGAGAGATTAGTAGCAGAGATAGCCGAACGTCATCCCGATGCGGTTATTGTTAGCGGATTGGCTTATGGAATCGACTCTTATGCCCATCGAGCAGCAGTAAAATGCGGATTAAAGAGCGTTGGCGTGTTTGCGCACGGACTTGATACAATCTACCCAAATGAACATCGTGATTTAGCTAAAAAAATGATTGATCAAGGAGGTGCAGTTGCAACAGAATATATGTCTGAATGTAATATCACAAAATATAACTTTTTAAAACGCAATAGGATTATTGCTGGACTATGTTCAGCAATAATAATGGCCGAATCGCCCGAGAAGGGAGGCTCGATGGTTACTGCCTCAATAGCAGATGGATATGGTCGTGATATTTTTTCATTTCCTGCACGAATTTCCGATCGTAGCTTTACAGGCAATCTTCAACTGCTACGCTCAAACAGGGCAAATATCCTTACATCAGTAAAAGATATTGAGTATGTTATGGGTTGGAGCGAAACAGTACGAGAGAAAAAACTCGACTTCACTAAACACATTCTTTCCGATGCAGAACAAGAGATTTTTGAACTATTCAGAGATGGAGAAACACTCACAGCCGACGAAATTTTGGAAAGCACTACCCTGCCAGCAATGAAAATTATGAGCGCATTAACATCACTCGAATTTAAAGGACTAATTAAAAGTGTAAAAGGGAAAATGTATATTAAATGTTAGTGATTTAGGCTCTTTCTCAAAAAATGTTGTAAAATTTCCAACAAGTTTATATTTTTCCAACAAATTAGAGACAAAAAAGGTTTTCGTGACAGATATTTTGAAATTATTTAGCTTAGTTTTACCAGCAGGTTTATAGGATTATTTTACAATTACAGATTTCCAAGAGCAGTCCGATAAAATAGGGTTCAATGTCTGTTACTGAACCAAGGTAGAGACGTTGTGTACAACGTCTGAAGATACAGCACTTTAAAATTAAAATAATTCTTTTAAGTAGTGTAAAACAATTATTGCCATATTCTTAATAGCACTCTAGGAGCGATATTTTTCACTATTAAATCTCAATATAGAACCACTATATTTTCGATTCAATAGCAAAAAATCTCATCTCCAATAGCACTATTAAAAATACACCAATAATTATTTTACCCTACTTAATAACAAAATATATCTGCGATGTTCTGTAATATTTGTCATAGACTTCGTTCGATTACAGACGTTAGACCTAACGTCTCTACCCTGTGTGCGGTTGCAGGGTTCGATTACAGACGTTGGACCCAACGTCTCTACCACCACCCAATTTGTTTTTAAACCCAATTCATTAAAACATAATGATTTATTTTACAGACGTAGCAGGGCTACGTCTCTACTGCTGAGCTATAAATTTTATTTAATGACAACAGATTTTGAGAATGAGCCATTAAACTCTACTGGGTTTGGTTGCAGACGTTGGACTCAACGTTCAACCTTGGTATTCAAAAAGCGTTAATAATCTGTTTTGTAGATTGTTAACGCTTTTTATTGTGCCCAGAACAAGACTCGAACTTGCACGCTGCAATCAGCACTACCCCCTCAAAGTAGCGTGTCTACCAATTTCACCATCTGGGCGGAGAAATTATTTATAGGGATGCTGATAATCTACACCCTTTTTTGTTTTGTGGCGCAAAATTATTAAATTTATCTTAATTTTCCAAATCGAACCTTTCGATTTATTAAAGTTGGTGACTCCAAAACATAAATTTTGCACAAACAACCTTTATCAAGTAAATTTGCAAAACTCCTTTTGGAATATGCCTTAATAGTTTCTAACCTTACGATTAGGATTGTCGGGAAACCACCCTTTTTCAACCCTTTTTCGCTGGTCTATTACCTCTTTAATACTCCAAAACGAAGAGAATCCAAACACTCCTAAAATAGCTGACCAAAAAAGCGAACTAACCATGAGTGAGGTAGCAATGCCGATTACTCCTAAAATTAGAAAAATCCACCAATAACGTGCACTAAGATAGTATTCAACCCAAATTACAGCAGGGTGAAAAAGTCCTATTATTAAAAATGTGGCTAAACCTATACCTAGTCCACTGAAAATTGTTAAATCCATATATAAATAAAATATCTAATTTAAAAAGTTCCCGAAAAATTACGCAGAAACTATATCACGCCCAAATGGAGTAAATGCTACCGACATAAGTTTGAAATGTTGACGACCGAAAGGAATACCTATAATTGTAATTGATAGTAGTATTCCAAACAGCAGGTGTGTAAGTGCAATAATCAGACCACCTGTAAACATCCATAAAATATTCAATAGTGTAAAGAAACAGCCAGCTCCAGCACTAGAACTACCGTGTACCGACTTTTGCCCAAAAGGTAGAAGCGCAAGTATGCCAAGTTTAAAAAGTTGTAAACCAAAAGGAATACCAATAATTGTAACGCATAGTGCTAAACCAGCACAAAAATACTCTAAAGCGGTTGCAAAACCGCCAAAAATAATCCAAATAATGTTGCCAATAAAATTCATAGCTTTATGTTTAGGGGAGTTCTAAATTCTGGATTTTGATAGATTTTAGAAGTTCCCTTTAGTGTAATAATATTTATGCAAAGATAAGACAAAGTAATTAAAATTTTGGATAAATATTAAAAAATACCTTCAGTAGCAGCCAAATCTGCATTTTCAATAACCTCTTTATTTATCTTTATAATCTGTTTTTGATACCCTTTGCGGTAGTATATATAGGCAGTAATTGCCCCTGCTAGCCACGAAAGTGAGCCAGAAAGCCATATCCCAAGCTCTCCTAATGAGGTTTGCGACAAAACTTTTGCCAAAGGCACTCTCACTAGCCATAATGAAAAAAGAGTTATAAACATCGGAACTATAGTGTTGCCCATACCTCTTAATGCCCCCATATAACAGAACATAGCGCAAAAGATGGCGTAGGAGAAGCCCAAAACATACAAATAACTCGCACCAGTAGCAATAACCTCTGTGTCGCTGGAGAACATTTTCATTAATGGTGGAGCTAACGCAGATAAAAGTATTAGAACAACGATACTTGCAATCATTGAAATTTTCATAGAGGCATTAACCCCTTTTTTTACACGCTCAATTTGATTTGCACCATAGTTTTGAGCGGTAAAGGTAGTGATAGCCATAGATAGATTCATTGGGATTACAAATACAAATGCCTCTATACGAGAGGCGGCAGTATAACCAGCGATTGTATCGGTTCCGTAACTATTAACAAACGATAAAATTGCCATCATACCCATAGATACAAAAAGTTGTTGTGCACCAGCAGGAATACCGATTTTTATACTTTTTAAGAATATATTTTTGTCGAACCTCATTTTCAATGGATTTAATGAGATTAAACTATTGCGTTTTGAGATAAACCAAGTGGCAAAAACTATCGCAAAAAGCTGTGAAATTACTGTTGCCCAAGCAGCACCTTTAATACCGAAATCGAAATAGGCAACAAATAGCAAATCGAGTAAAATATTTATAATTGAGGAGAAAACCAAAAAATAAAGCGGCGATTTTGAGTCGCCAAGACCCCTTAAAATTGCAGAAAGTGAGTTGAAAAGAAATAGAAATATTAGACCGAACAGATAAATATTTAGGTAGCTTGTCGCTAGCGGAATTATCTCCGAAGGAAGCGAAATTAGCTCCATTATATATCTATTAAAAATCAATCCAATAGAGGTTATTACCACTGCTGCAAAAAATAGAAAAATGTAGAGAGAGTCGGATGCTTTTCTAATGTTCTCTATCTCGTTTTTACCAAAAAATTGTGCAATCAACACCGTGGAACCTATACTTATACCAATCACAAGCGACACCAACATAAATACAAATGGAGTGGTTGCTCCAATTGCTGCAAGTGCCTCTTTCCCAACAAAACGCCCCACTATCACCGAATCGGTATATTGGTAGAGTTGCATTAAAATATTTCCTATAATTATAGGAATTGCAAATTTTATCAATTTTGACTCCACTTTACCTTTAGTAAAGTCGGTTCCCATTTTTTTCATAAGTTTCTACTGCTTACGGCTCTCTTTTTTTATCCGTTCATACTCCTTTCGTTGCTCTTTTGCGTTTATTCTCTCCTCTTTTCGATTTTCACGATCTCTTATCGATACCTTAACATCATCACTGTTAGCAGTTATATACAGTTTTATATATCGTTTCCTAACCTCATCATATATTTTCTGCTCTTGAGTGCGATTGTCATCGCTATTACCACCAAATACAACTCCAAGTGCCGCTCTGCTAGCGATGTTATAGGGTATTTCAAGTATCAAATCAACCGAGTCGCTTTGAGTGTAGATTTGACTTTCGACAAAATAGTTGCCTATTGAGGAGGCAATATTCATGCGTGGAAGCGATATTTTACCACTTTCAACAGTAACACTATTTTGGAGGGTATCAATTAAAATATCAGCAACATCCAAACGCCTTAAATAACGTTTTACGGAGCTTGGGAATTTAAAATCTACTAATCTAATAGAGGATAGCGTAAAATCCAACTTAGCAAAAGTACTATTTAGATCTATCTCTTCAAAATTTTTCACTAAAATTTTTCCATTTCCCCCACCTGTAAGTACCCCCTCGATACTATTTTCTTGAACTTTAAGTCTCTCTATAAGTTCTAAATCTATCTTTTCGATGCTTAATTGGTCGAATTTACCATCAAAATCAACTATTATATTGTTTTTAATATTTTTTGTAATAATAGCAGAAAAATCTATCTTACCATCCGCAAAGTTAGAAATTAAGCTCTTTACAATGATTGTGTCGGGATTTCCTAAGCTCATTTGTGTTGAAAAATCGTTGAAAATATTGTTTGAAACAGTTAATTTTTCAATATCTACATTCGCCAACACTTTTTTGTGAAATTTCAAAAATTTTATCTTCTCGTCTCTTCCCTTTCTTAGCTTATCAAAATCTAGGTTTTTTATAAATATGGCGATAGTATCGCTTTTTTCTCGATTTTTAGCCCATACTGACCCCTCAATCTCAGTTGTCGCACCTAAATATTTTGCTTTACTATTTTTTATTGTAATTTTATCACCATATCGCCTTATATCTAAATCTCCCTCAACCTGCTCACCACTAAGCATCATAAGAGCATTCGAAACTTTAAAATTATAGTTATCAAACGATTTACTCGGTATATTTAGAGGTGGATATAGCTCAAAGTCGATATTTGCAGTGATTTTGTTAAACTCTATATTATCCTCACTTGACAAAACATCACCATCGGTTTTAGGATATGCAAATTCGTTGAAAATTAAATCTTTTAACAACATCTTGTCGCTTTGAATATCAGCATTAATCTCGATTTTATCAAACAGTTTGTCACCCCTGTTTTCAACTAGTCTGAGTTGCCCGTCAAATTCTATAGGATTACCATCAAATTGAGCTTTTATGTCTACTAGCTTTACGCTAAGTCCATTAATTTCAGTCTTTCCACTCAAATTTGAAAGCCTTCGACCATCTGCAAATTGTAAGCTATAATCTTCAATCAAAATTGTCTGCTTTACTCTATCTGTAGCTATTTCACCATCCTTAAACGACTTTAATAATGCAATGATAGAGGGGGTTAAGGTGGTAGATAGTTTAAGGTCGAGATTTCGAATATCGCTACGACTATTGAGCGTATCTATCTCTAATCCCAAACGTTCTCTTACCATATATGAATTAAAACTATCTGCTTTGGCATCTACTTTTAGAGGTAAATCAAAATTTTCTGGGCTGTTTGCAAAATCTAAAATATTTGAGATTGAAAAATTGGCTTTTAACCGATTTATCCCCATCTCAATATCGAGATTTTTACCCTCAATCTCTTCATTGTAAATTACAATATCTCCTTTTAATATTTTGGGTAGAGGGGTTACGATTTTGCTGTTTTTATCTCTCTTGATTGTACTCTTTTTTGCCTTCTCTAACTCTAGGTTGATAATATTAAAGTCCAAATTTGTCCCTCTATTATCAAATTTACGGCTCTCTAAATCATATTGTGCCACAACATAGCCTTTTACCCAAATTTCTCCATTTACATCCCCTTTCGACAGCTTTAGAGCGTCGATATGACTATCTATTTCGGCTGTTAATCCAATTTTTGATACGCCATCAAATATTATCTTTCCATCGCTCTTTTCACTACTGCTTTCGGATGTAAAATCTACAGTAAACTCTTTTGATGCTCTCTGGTATTGAGCAACAAAGTTAATTGGAATACCATAAAAGTTACTCTTTCCATTCCGTAGAGTAATAAGCGAATCGGATGCAAAAAAATTTGTAATAATTTTGTCAATTTCGATGGTTTCTCTAAATTTTTCATCAGAGTAGTTAACTGCTATATTATCGAAAGAAAGCTCTTTTACATCTAATTTTAATCCCTTTAATGTCTTTACAAACTTACTCTCTAACTCCTCCCTTAAACGACCAGTCACCTCTATAGCATGTGATTTTATTCGAGAGATAGAGCTGCTATCGCTATTGATTGGCGTTGTGCTCTTAATTTCTGAATTTGATATTAAAAGAGGGGTTATGTTGTATTGATTTTTACCCTTTTTTTGAATATTTAGCTCAATATCGGTAAGCTGTAGTGAATTAATAGTTGCGTTTTTCTGTAATAATTCGACGCTTGAAGCTGTAAACGAAATTTTAGATATGTGAGCAATTGGATTTCCCCTCTTAAACTCAATAGAGTCGGCATAAAGAGCGGTGGAGTAGGCTGAAAGCTCTATTTTGGGGTAATTTTTAAGAATATTTACCCCTATAGAATCGACACACCACACCCCTTTATCGCTATGATTAATGCGATTTTCTACTAGGTAGATAATCTTTTCACTGTTTCGATTGATATAGATATATACCGCTGTCGCCATTAAAAATAGTGATAAAGATATTATCATTAAGGATATTCCAATCCATTTAAATAGCTTTCTCATAAAATCTAAAATATAGGGAATTTAAAAACAGGATATTTAGGGAACTTCTAAATTCTTGATTTTGAGAAATTTTAGAAATTCCTTTTAGAGGGTCATTCACAAAACCAATATTAAGCTAATTTACAAATAGTTACGTGCCTAAAAAACCTCTAAATTACCTCTATTTAACACTTTTTAAAAAAAGTGAACAAAAACACGCCTTCAGTGGCTCTTCGAGACCACTGAGCGCACAATTTTCAAAGAAAATTGTGAGACGTATCCGCAAAAGGGGTTTTGCGAATACGCCTTTAGAAGTTACCCTAAAATAACTCATCAAATTATATGCAAAAAGTTTTAAAACTCTTTGTGGTTAAGAATTTTAAAACTTTTTGTTTTTTTCGAAAGCTCCAGGGGGCTATTAGGGGTATTAATTGCCGCTAATATCCACCATATCAATATCCGAACCCATATCGAAATCGTCTAGGGTAGGTTCGCTGTTATAGTTAAACCCGTAAACTAACACTCCTATCGTAAGCAGTACTGCAATTACTGCAATCCAGATAATTAAGTCGCTGCCTTTTTTATCGCTGGATTTTCTTCTTTTAGGAGCAACTTTTTTTCTTCTGTTAGGATGCTTGCCATTTCTGCTTCCTCCACTACTATTCGATGAACCTCTGCTTCCACCACTAGATACATTACCTCTATTTGGAGCTGGTTGCTGACTCGTAAGCTCTTTAAATCTCTGCTGTTCGCTTACTTTTTCTATCTGTGCAGGTTGAGTCGCTGAGCTTTGAGTTGCTGGCTGCTGAGATTGTGCTACAGGCTCTATTATTATGCCTTGTGGTTTAGCCTCTTGAGGTTTTTCCTCTTGTTGTTGCGTCAGCTGCTCTGCGTTTCTCTGAGCTTCTCTCCCATTATAACGTCCGTAAATATTTTGAATATCTTTACTCTCATTACCAATTGCCCCAGCATTGTAGGCTCCGTTGTAGCTGTTGTTATTGTATCCACCATTGTAGCTATTGCTGCTATCGTTAGTTTCGTTATTGCTAGTTTGATATGAAGAGCTAGAATCGCTATCGCTATTTTTTGGTGAAAAATAGCGCACTCCAGAGTCTTGAACGCCATCTTCGTAAAGAGAGCGGTAGTTTTTGCGACTCGGAGTCGATTCTTGAACTTTAGGAGCAACTTGGCTTTCGGGCTGCATAGAATCCTCTTTTGCAGCTGAAGAAATTGTAGTTTCAGAGCTGCTAATAAGAGGATTAACTGGAGAAGTGGCGTTATCCTCTTGCTCTACTTTATCCCCTAAGTTACCTGCGATTGAATTGCTAAAATTCTCATTTCCAGCCTCAATTGCTTCTTCGATATTGGTGCCAATACGTTCAGTATGATTGGTGGTTTCGCTGTTGGTTGTACTTTTTTCTGGGTCACTTTCAGGTTTGCTCTCTTGTGGAGTGGTGCTTGCGATACCACTTTGAATATCTTCAATGGCACTACCGATAGGGTTGATAGCTGAAGCTGCCAAAACACCATTTGCTACATCACCATCATTGCTACTTTCTTCCGTAATTTCACTATTATGCACCTCTCTATTTTCGTCAATTGCAGAATTTTCGCTGCTGCTATGGTTGTTTGCTTGCTCAGAATATGAGGTTTCACTTTCAGTATCTTGTGATTGAGTTTGAGGTTGAACTTGCGGCTGAGTTTGAGTATTAGCCCCCTCTTTTTCAAGATATATAATATGATTGCTATCATACTTTAAAGCACCAATACCCTCGATTACATATTGTCCTCGATTTAACGACTCGTGTATTGCTGCAATATATTGTTGTAAGATTTCATTTGCTTCATTATCGTCATCTACGCCCGACCAAGTTTTGATAATAGAGCATAACACCCCATCATCTTTATTTAGAAATGGAACAAAAACCAGCACAGTGCCGACACCTTCCACCTCACGCTTTACAAATGCACCAATAGTAGGTATAATTAAGCGTTTATTTCTATTTAAAAACGCAACCAATAATTTATTAATCATAGCTATATATTGTTTAGAAGTTCCCTTTAGTGAGAAATTAAGAGTAGTTTGTGTTAATCACAAAATTAATCTATTTTGGTTAACACGACCAATATTACCCTCCTTAACTTCCAAAGATACAAAATTTTTAATGAAATTCAACTTTTTTTATGAAAAATATTCAAAATTAACAAAATTTTATTTTTTCGAATCTCTATTTTTCAAAAATCGTGTTAAATTTTTTCTACTTTTAAAAAATTATCGTTTTTTAGAGTAAAAAAGAGAAAAGTTTAATGTATCTTTGCAAATAAATTTTATTTGGGGGCTGTTCCTGTTTTGTAAAAACAGATTTTAACAACCTCTTCCAATTACTATAGGGAACTTATAAAAACTCCCCTTTAGGTTTTTGAGCATAGATAAATTAAGATGAAAAACAAGTACATTGATCTTATTGAACAAACTTTTGAGTTTCCTCAAGAGGAGTTCTCTGTTAACGACCACGAGTTGAATTTTCATGATGTGCCGCTTATGGACATCATTAAGCAGTATGGTACGCCGTTGAAAGTGACCTATCTACCTAAAATCTCGTCGCAAATACAGCGTGCCAAACGTCTGTTTAATGTGGCAATGGCAAAGGTGGATTATAAGGGTAGCTACAACTACTGTTACTGTACTAAGAGTTCGCACTTTTCGTTTATTTTAGAGGAGGCTCTTCGCAATGATATTAACTT
>JAWXTR010000075.1:0-16154 GCA_044433365.1 Rikenellaceae bacterium | reverse complement strand
AAAGTAACAAGTTACTTCCGTGCTGCCCCTCGACTTGCATGTGTTAGGCCTGCCGCTAGCGTTCATCCTGAGCCAGGATCAAACTCTCCATAGTAAAAATTGTTTTTTGTTATGTCTTATAGAGCTTTCTGACTTCTTGAACTTAAAAAATAGAATTGATTTCTTGTTTTTTATTTACTAACATTTCCTAAATGTTATTCTTACAGTATATCAAAGATCATTGTCTTTATCAATCAAACTCGAAATATTTTCGAGTCGAAAGGTTTTGCAAAGGTAAAACAAATTTTTGTAATCACCAAATTTTTATTTAAAAAATTTAAAATTAATTTTTTGTTTACTTTTAAAGAGCATCGCTTTCGTTATGATTGCGGATGCAAAGGTAATATTTATTTTTTAATTTCCAAATTTTTCGTAAAAAATTTGTTTTTATTAAATTTGCTTAACTTGTAAAGAACGTTGTTTGTTGCAACCATTACTTCTCGATTGCGGATGCAAAGGTAGTGTTTTTTTCTTCCCCTCCAAATTTATTTTAATCTTTTTTTAAATTTTTTTTCCGCAAACTATCATAAAACTCTATTAATAACATTATTACATGGGTAAAAAAATTTAATTTTTTTTCACTTTTTGTGGTTTTTACCCTTTTTTATCTTTTTTTGAGATTTAAATTTTGGGAAATTTTAGCGAGTTTTGGAGAGATTTTCTGAGGAATTACTGAGTATTGCTGGGTATTTGCTGAGTATTTACTGTGTATTACTGGGTAATTTCTGAGTATTTACTGAGTAGTTGCGAGAAATTACTAAAAAACTGAATGCGTATGATAAAAAAGCTATGGATTTGGAAATAGAACCTATAAATAAACCAAAGGGGGTGACTCAAAAGTCCTTAAAATAGACAAACAACCCTTGCCACAAGCTCTGTGACAAGGGTTGTTTGTCTATTTTAAGGGCTTATGGGTCACCCCCTTATATATATTTAGTATGAGCGAGCAAACAAAACTCTCTTATTAGATGGTTTACCTGTAAGAATACACACTCCCTCTTCCTGAGGAGCATCCACAGGAATACAACGAATAGTAGCTTTTGTCTCTGCTTTGATTTGCTCTTCAGTCTCAACAGTTCCGTCCCAGTGTGCAAGTACAAAGCCACCTTTCTGGTCAAGAACCTGTTTAAATTCATCGTAGGTATCAACTTTAGTTGTTTTCTCGGCACGGAAATCAAGTGCTTTCTGGAAAATATTGTTTTGAATTTCATCAAGCAGAGCAACAATATACTCTTCAATCCCCTCAACAGAGATAGTATTTTTCTCAAGAGTATCACGACGAGCCACCTCAATTGTACCATTTTGCACATCACGAGCACCCATAGCTAAACGTACTGGCACACCTTTAAGTTCATACTCAGCAAATTTAAATCCAGAACGAACATTATCTCTATCGTCGACTTTTACGCTGACACCAAGAGATTTTAGTTTAGTTGCTATTGCATCAATACGCTCCATTACTGCCTTTAACTGCTCCTCACCTTTATATATAGGTATCATTGCAACCTGAATAGGGGCAAGCTTTGGAGGAAGTACTAAACCATTATTATCAGAGTGAGCCATAATAAGCGCACCCATAAGGCGAGTAGATACACCCCAAGAGGTAGCCCAAACATAATCCATTTGACCCTCACGACCAGCAAACTTAACATCAAATGCTTTTGCAAAGTTTTGACCAAGGAAGTGAGAAGTACCAGATTGAAGAGCTTTACCATCTTGCATAAGAGCCTCAATAGTTAGAGTATCTTCAGCACCAGCAAAACGCTCATTTTCGGATTTATGACCAATTACAACTGGCACAGCCATCCAATTTTGAGCAAAATCAGCATATACGTTAATCATCTGTTTTGTCTCAGCAATAGCCTCCTCACGTGTTTCGTGAGCAGTATGCCCCTCTTGCCAAAGAAACTCAGCAGTACGAAGGAAAAGGCGAGTACGCATCTCCCAGCGAACGACATTTGCCCATTGGTTACAAAGAATTGGAAGGTCACGATATGATTGAATCCAATTTTTATATGTATTCCAGATAATCGTTTCAGAAGTAGGGCGCACGATTAGCTCCTCTTCCAGACGAGCATCCTCATCGACAACTACACCTTTACCATCAGGATCGTTTTTTAGACGATAGTGAGTAACCACTGCACACTCTTTTGCAAAACCATCAACATGGTTTGCCTCTTTACTAAAGAATGATTTAGGGATAAATAGCGGAAAATAGGCATTTTGATGCCCTGTAGCCTTAAACATATCGTCAAGTGCACGCTGCATCTTTTCCCAAATTGCATATCCGTATGGTTTAATTACCATACAACCTCTTACAGCCGAATTTTCAGCCAAACCTGCTTTTACAACAAGATTGTTGTACCACAACGAGTAGTTGTCTTCACGGTTTACAACCTCTTTTAGCTCTTTTGCCATCTTTATATATAGTATATGTATTAATATCAGAGTACAAAAATACATATTTTTTTCTAATTATTTCATTGTTATTAAAATATAGCGTACATTTGCGATATAATAAAAGAAAAAATGTCAATAAAGAAACTTATTTCACAAACTGCAACCTACGGGATGACTACAATTATCACCCGTTTCTTTAGTTATATACTCACGCCATATTTTACCTACCTATCTCTATTTTCAGAGTCAATGTATGGGGTTATGAGCTATTACTATACCGTTATTCCATTTGGATTAACATTTTTAACACTCGGTTTTGAGACTGGATACTTTAGATTTATTGGAAAATCAGCGAGCGAAGAGGATAAAAAGAGATTATTTAACTCTCTTTCTACATTTATATCGCTTCTCTCTATCCTATTTTTTGTGGTTATTACACTTTTTTCAGACAATATATATAGTGCATTAGGAGCCGACAAAGCTGGAGATATAAAAATCATACCTATAGTTGCAGCAATTATAGCTCTTGATGCCATTACATCACTTCCATTTGCAAGGCTTAGAGCACAGGGACGTGTAAAAAGGTTTATGGTTGTAAAGGTGACAAATGTGTTGGTATATCTTTTACTATCTATATTTTTCTACTCAGCACTACCCTATTTAAGCTCCAAAGGGATTTTATCATCGCTTTGGAACGAGAGTTTTGGTGTAGGATATGTGTTTGTAGCAAATTTAGCCGCCTCAATTATTACGCTTCTACAACTTAGCCGAAACATAGAAGGTTTTAGAGTGAATATTGACAAAAAGGTGGTAAAAAGCGTATTTTTGTTCTCGTTGCCACTATTTATAAGCAGCTTTAGCGGCACAGCAAATGAGTTTGCCGATAGACAGATGATATACTTTTTGCTTCCAGATAGTGAAGCAACCTATCAGCTTGGAATATACTCAGCAATCATGAAACTTGGGGCTTTTATCTATCTATTTACTCAAATGTATAGGTTTGCAGCCGAACCATACTTTTTGTCAGAGGTAAAAAGCAGTGAATTTAAGGATAGAAACGCTGAGGCACTAAAATATTTTACAATTGCATCTCTAGCGATATTTCTATTTATAAATCTATATATCGACTACTTCCAATATTTTATTGGCGACAAATATCGAATTGGATTACCAATTGTCCCTATAGTTTTAGGCTCAAACCTACTTTTTGGAGTGTATGTAAATCTCTCTTATTGGTATAAGGTAGAGGAAAAGACTTTTATAGCTATTTTTATCTCATTTGCTGGACTTGCTGTTACTATTTTGTTAAATTTTCTACTTATTCCTAAATTGGGCTATGCTGGTAGTGCTTGGTCTCGACTTGGATGTTATGGCTTTATAGTGATTATTAGCTATATATTAAATCAAAAATATATGAAAACTCCTTACGATATAAAATCAATTGGCAAATATACCGCTCTCACTCTTATACTCTTTGCGCTATTTAATTTTATAAAATTTGAATCGTTAGTTGTAGAAACTATTATTGCTACACTTTTTTTTATTATATTTGTGGCATACTTTGCATACGAAGAGAGAGTTTTACAACGTTTAAGAGGTAGAAAAAGATAGAAATTGCTATAGGGAACTTCTAAAAATCGAATAAAATCAATTATTAGAACTCCCCCATAGGGAATTTAACATTTAAGATATATAATTTAATGAAAGTAAAAGTAATAAATAAATCAAAAAATCAACTTCCAGCATACGAAACTCCTCTTTCAGCTGGATTAGACGTCAGAGCAGATATTAGTGAAGCGATAACTCTTGGTTCGCTAGAGAGAGCAATGATACCAACAGGGCTTTACGTCGAACTACCAGAGGGATATGAGATGCAGGTGCGTCCACGTAGCGGACTAGCTGCAAAATTTGGGATTACGGTATTAAACTCTCCTGGCACTATTGATGCAGATTATAGAGGTGAGATTAAAATTATTCTTGTTAATCTTTCAAACGAAAACTACACTATCGAGCCTGCTGAGAGAATTGCGCAGCTTATAGTTGCACGTTTTGAGCAGATTGAGTGGCAAGAGATGGAGTTACTTTCTGAAACTCAGAGAGGTAGTGGTGGTTTTGGCTCTACAGGAAAATAAGTAGTGTAAAACAATTATTGCCATATTCTTAATAGCACTCTTGGAGCGATATTTTTCACTATTAAATCTCAATATAGAACCACTATATTTTCGATTCAATAGCAAAAAATCTCATCTCCAATAGCACTTTTAAAAATACACCAATAATTATTTTACCCTACTTAGAGCTTGAAAATAGAGGAAATTTATTTTTTTAAACTCCTCAAAATTAAAGATACATATATGATAGGAGAAATAGTAATTGTTGCAGTAGCAGCAATAGGTTTAGCCTTTTCTTCTCCACAAAAAAAGCAGAAAAACGATAGTGACACTTATCGTATAGAGTCAAAATATGATGTAGACTCTGCGAAAGTTACCGATTTGTATCTGCAAGCGATACGAGAAAAGGTGTTATATAAAGATTTATCGAAAGCGTACTCTATATTTAATAAGATATTAGATATAGATTCTCTTCATGGTCCTACTCTCTATCAAATGGCGCAAAAAGGTGGTGATATTAATAAATCGATTGAGTATCTTGAGAGGGCACTTCAAAATGATCCAGACAACCGAGAATATCTCTATTTGAAGATAATACTTTGTAGTAATTCCAATAATCCAACTGAGGCGATTGGTACGATAGACAAACTTTTAGAAAAAAACAATAAGAAAATAAATCTTCATCTTCAAAAAGCACAGATACAAGATAGCTATAATATGCCTTTTGAGGCGGTTAGTACTCTCGATTCGGCAAAAGTGTTGTTTGGCAAACGTCCTGAGATTCTGATGTATCAACAAGAGTTGTACAGCAGGTTAAATATGACTAGAAAATCTATCGAGACAGCCCAAGAGCTAGTCAGTAGTTTTCCAGATAATCAAGATTTAATCATTTCACTGGCTCAAGCATACGCAGCTGAGAAAAATCTTGAACAGGCATCAATACATTTTGAGATTGCAAAAAGACTGGATCCATCGTCACTAAACTTTCAGGTAGCTATCAACGAATTTTACCAACAAAATGGTAGTGTGGCCCAATATATGGGTTCGCTAAACGACCTATTTTCAAATAAAGGGCTAGAGCTAAATAGAAAAATAGACTATTTTAACTCAGTAATTAAAAAAGCAGAGTTCTATAGGGATTACTACCCACAGGTTGAAGCACTGGTAAATACCCTAAGGGTGGCGTATGCAGGAAACTGGGAGGTAGCCGAGCTTTATGCTATGCACCTTATCAACTCTGGACTTACAAAAGAGGCATCAAATGTGTATAAGGAGTATTTGGAAGATGAGCAATATAAACGCCGAGCATACGAGCAGGTTATAGGGATTGAATCATACTTAAACGATGAACCTGATAAACTTTTGGAGTATTGTAATAGTGCTCTAAATATTTTTAAAGATGATACTGATATAAAGCTTCTTATTTCGAATGTCTATACACTCCAAGGCGATGTAAATAAAGCAATTTCTATTACCGAAGAGTGTGTTGCAGCTGCTCAAAACGACTCACTAAAAAGTGCATATATAGGATATATTGGCGATTTATATTATCAGCTAAATAACCTTAAAAAAACATATAAATATTATGACAACGCCTTAAAGCTAGATCCAAATAATATTATAGTGCTAAACAACTATAGCTATTTTCTAAGCGAAGAGAATAAAAATTTGGAAAAGGCTCTAACAATGTCGTCGTTAGTAGTATCAAAAGAGCCTGATAACGCAACATATATCGACACTTATGGTTGGATTCTTTATAAGTTGGGGCGTTATGAGGAGGCAAAAAAAGAGATTCGCAGAGCTATTGCCCTTGATACAACAAACAATAGCGAACTACTTCTACATCTTGGCGATATTTTCGCTGCTCAGGGTGATACCATCTCAGCCAATATTTATTGGGATAGAGCCGTTACTGCTGGAGCCGATAGTAGCGTTGTAGAAGAGAGGAAAAATGGAGGTAGCAGCGAAAAAAATAGCAAAAAATAATTTTATCATGCCCCTATAAGGGATGACAAACCAAAAACATAAAGCATAAACGCTTAAAAAAGTTTTTACAAAAAAGAGAGGAATGGAGAGGGAATTTATAGATTTTTTAATAGTAAGTGGAGCAAATGCAGCTATTAAAGCAGGTAAGGAGATAATGAAGTTGTATAACTCTTCAGAAGAGTTTGATGCCTCGCTAAACTCCAACAATACTATTGTTACAAAAGCCGACCGAATAGCTCACGAAACAATTAAAAATCAACTTACAACCACAAGAATACCTATAATGAGCGAAGAGGGGCGAAATATTCTCTACGAAGAGCGTTATAGCTGGGATTTGTATTGGCTTGTCGATCCTCTCGATGGAACTAGAGAGTTTATTCATCGAAACGATGAATTTGTAATCTCTATTTCGCTTATGAACAATAAAAATCCATATTTTGGAGTGATATACGTACCTACAGAAGATAAACTATATTTTAGCGATCCCGATAGAGGTGCTTTTGTGGTTGAAGAGTGTGAGAAAAAAGGTGAACTATTTACAACTAGTACCCTTTTTGGTTCTGCCTTACGATTAAGAGGAAGAAATGAGACAAGAGAGAGTGGTATAATAAAAATTGCAGTCACTCGTTCTCATTTAAACTCTGATACTATACAGATTATTGAACATATAAAAGAGCAATATAAAGATAAAGAGGTTGAGGTTATAAATTGTGGTAGCTCGAAGAAATTTTGCCTATTAGCAGAGGGCAATGTAGATATCTATTTTAGAACTACTCCACTTTTTGATTGGGATATCGCCGCTGGCGAAGCAATAGCAAAAGCGGTAGGCGCAAATATTATAACATTTAATGGCACCCCTACAGAGTACAACAAAGAACAGCTTATTATCGATCCTTTCTATGTTAGTACAATTGAGGGATTTACGTTATAATTATGAATTATAAATTATTAATTATAAATTATAATGGTTCGGTAAATTTCTTTAATATAAATAAATTACGTATTGGAATTCAATTGTTTACAAAAGTTGACCGAAGTATTGAAATTATGAATTATGAATTATAAATTATGAATTAATTTAAACACGCCCCATTTTTACAGGGAGTTCTAAATTCTGAATTTTGAGAAATTTTAGAAGTTCCCTACAATATTATATAATTTTTTATGGAGAAAAAAAGAATTGCCTTAGTGGCACACGACAACATGAAACACGATCTTGCAGAATGGGTAGATTGGAATTGGGAAATACTCCTAAACCACCATCTAATTTGCACAGGTACAACGGGTAAAATGGTTGCAAAAACGCTTATTAATCGTCATGGTAACGACAATCCTCGTTTCGATATGACTTTCCTAAAATCTGGTCCGCTTGGGGGCGACCAACAGCTAGGATCGTCGATTGCAGAGGGTCAAATTGATGTATTAATATTCTTCTGGGATCCGATGATGGCACAACCACACGATGTGGATGTTAAAGCACTTCTTCGTCTTGCAACACTCTACAACGTACCTACTGCAATCAACCGTTCGTCAGCCGATTTCCTTATCTCTTCTCCTTTTTTCGAGGGTTCTTACGAGAAAGTTGTTAGAGATTATAAATCGTATGTAGAGAGAGTTATCAAGTAGTCTCCATTTTTGCCACAAACAAAATGTGGCAAACCGATTTTTCAATAGAAGTTTTTTAAGGTGAGTTCTAATTCTGGATTTTGAGAGATTTTAGAAGTTCCCTTGAGCTATAGGAATCTTCTAAAAAGCTTCTATTATGGGTCATTCGCAAAACCTCTATTAATTTAGTTTACGATTAGTTACATGCCTGGAAAACCTCCAAATTACCTCCATTTTTGCACAAAAGTGCAAAAATGGAGGTAATCAAAAAACTTTATTTAACACTTTTTAAGAAAAAGTGAACAAAAACACGCCTTCAGTGGCTCTTCGAGACCACTGAGCGCACAATTTTTTTCAAAAATTGTGAGGCATATCCGCAAAAAGGGTTTTGGAATCCGCCTATTATTTAGATACGAATAAAAAAGTTGTTTGAAAATAATATTTTCAAACAACTTTTTTATTTCAGGGGAGTTCTAATAATTGGTTTTATTCGATTTTTAGAAGTTCCCTTCATTATACGAAGCAGTGCAAGATACCATAAACAGAGCAAAAACATAAATATCACAATTTCTCAAAAGCCCAATCTTTAGATCCATTATAATCCCAAATAAACATGTAAAAAATTCAATAAATTTATAATTAAAAATAAGAATTGCAATAAAATTCATAAATTTTAACAAAAAATTAAAGCAAATTAAAAAGTTTGTCATACAAATCTACAAACTAGTTATTTATATAAATTTTTTGGTAAAAAAATGCTATTTTTTTACCAAAAAACAGCATTTATAGATCGCTATTCTTCTGAATATTTAATTATTATTTCAAAAAAATATTGTAATTTGATTTTTTTTTTATAGCTTTGGACTGTTTTTAGCTTTTATTGATTTTTGAGATAGTTAAAATCTCATTTACAATAGGATAGAATATTTCAATTTTGTAAGCAGATTATGCAAAATTGCATATTTAAAAACAAAAATGATGAAAAATTTTAAAATAAATTAAATATAGGAAATTTTAAATAATGTAAAATTTCTCTATTAGATTTTCACACAAAAATCTAAATAAGTCGCAAAATATGACTTTTTTAGAGCAAGTTAAATAATATTATGAGCGGAAAGACGATTATTTCTCCTAACTATCTATTTGAAACGAGCTGGGAAGTGTGTAATAAAGTGGGTGGTATCCACACTGTTATTAGCACAAAAGCTCAAACTCTTGTTAACAAATATGGCGATAACTATATTGTTATTGGACCCGATTTAAACAATGTTAATTACGAATTTGAAGAGGATCAAACACTCCTTAAAAAATGGAAAGAGATTGCTCTACACGAGGGTCTAAGAATTAAAATTGGTAGATGGAAGATTAACGGCAGTCCAATTGCTGTTTTGGTAGATTTTTCATCGTTAATCTCTCATAAAGACCAATATCTTACCGACCTTTGGCGCAACTGCGGTGTGAACTCTTACGGTAGTGGTTGGGACTATGTAGAACCTGTACTTTTTGGTATTGGTGCAGCTCGTGCCATCGAATATTTTTTAGCTGCATACTGCTCTATTAAAGACAAAGCAGTGGCTCATTTTCATGAATGGATGACAGCTAGTGGTGGTCTATACCTAAAACATAACACACCTTCTGTATCTACACTTTTTACAACTCATGCTACAGTCTCTGGTCGTTGCATTGCTGGTAATGGTCTAAATCTTTATGCTCACCTTGAAGAGTATAACGCTGACGAGATTGCCGACCGCTTTGGTGTAACTGCAAAACACTCTATCGAGAAAGTTGCAGCTCATGAGTATGATTGCTTCACTACAGTTAGTGAGATTACTGGCGAAGAGTGCAAATATCTGCTTTCAAAAGAGCCTGATTATATCACTCCAAACGGCTTCGAAGATAGCTTTGTATTCCCTCCAAAAGTTCGTAAAAAAAAGAGGGTTGTGGCTCGTGAGAAGTTAATTGGAATTGCAGAAATATTGCTTGGCAAACATTATACTGAAGAGCCAGTAATTGTGGCTACAAGTGGTCGCTATGAGTTTAGAAATAAAGGTCTTGATGAATTTATCGACTCACTTGGTATTCTTAGCAGAGATGAAAATCTTGAAAAAGAGATTTTGGCATATATTATGGTTCCTGGTTGGAATCATGGAGCAAGAAAAGATATTCAAAATTATATACAATCTGGCACTTTTACTGCTGATCCTTACACTGTTGCTAACTCTACTCACTATCTAGGCGATGGCGATAGAGATGCAATTATTTCAAAAGCACGTGACAATAATCTTTTAGGGAAAGGTGCAGGGAAAGTGTCGCTTATTTTTGTGCCAGCATATTTAGATGGACACGACGGTATTTTTGATACCCACTACTACGATATGCTACCTGGTTTTGATGTAACTGTATTCCCATCTTACTACGAACCATGGGGCTACACCCCACTAGAGAGTATCGCATTTAGCGTACCTACAGTGACAACATCGCTTTCTGGTTTTGGTAAATGGGTGGAGCTTTATTCGGCAGATTGTAAAGGAGTAGAGGTTATCGAGCGTTACGACGATAGCTACGACTACGTTAAAAACGAAATTAGTAGAGTTTTAAAAGAGTTTTGTGAGCTTTCACAAGAGAGAGTGGTTGCGCTTAATGGTGCTGCATACGAACTTTCAAAAACTGCTCTTTGGAAACATTTAACAGATAATTATTATGAGGCTTATAGCATAGCTATAACAAAAATGAACAATAGAATGGAAAAATTATTTTTAGAGGGGGGTGAGGTTCATGAGCAAGTTAACTATATTAGACATCAGTTAACTAGCAATGCTCCTACATGGTCAAGAATCATTATTGAACCAGTTTTACCTCAAGAGCTTGACAAACTACAAGCTCTAACAAAAAATCTTTGGTGGGTTTGGAATGCCGATGCTCGTGCACTTTTCGAATCAATCGACCAAACACTTTGGGTTAAATTAGAAAGAAACCCTATCGCTCTTATCGACAACCTATCTGCGGATAGAGTTAAAGAACTTTCAACTGATAGCGATTTTCTATCAAGATTAGATGCTGTTTACTCTAGCTTTGAGTCATATATGGCAGCTAAAGAGAACAGAGAGGGCGATAAAATCAACTACTTCAGCATGGAGTATGGCTTACATAGCTCCCTTAAAATCTACTCTGGTGGTTTAGGTATCTTAGCTGGTGACTACCTAAAAGAGGCTTCTGACCAAAATATTCCTATGGTCGCAGTTGGTCTACTTTATCGTTACGGTTATTTTACTCAAAAAATCTCTGTTAATGGTGAGCAGGAGGCTAGCTATGAGGCACAAAACTTCTACAAACTTCCTATCACTCCAGTACGTACAGAGGATGGTCACTGGAGAACAATTACAGTACAATATCCTGGACGTGAGGTAACAGCTCGTATTTGGCGTTGCGACGTAGGACGTACTGAACTTTATCTTCTTGATACAGACCACGACTTAAACAACTACGACGATCGTTCTATCACTCACCACTTATATGGCGGCGACTGGGAAAATCGTCTAAAACAAGAGCTTATGCTTGGTATCGGTGGTATGAAAGCTGTCGAAGAGCTTGGTCTTGAGGGCGATGTTTACCACTGTAATGAGGGTCATGCTGCATTTATTTCGCTACGTCGTATTGAAACTCTAATCTCTCGCAATTCACTTTCATTTAGTGAAGCGTTAGAGGTTGTTCGTGCTTCTTCTCTATTTACTACTCACACTCCAGTTCCTGCTGGTCACGATGCTTTCCCTGAAGATATGATGCGTACATATTTCTGGGGTATGGTTGAATCGGCACTTCATATCACTTGGGAGCAATTTATTAGCCTTGGTCGTGTTGAAGCTAACAATAGCAACGAGCGTTTCTCGCTTAGCTACTTAGCTTGTAATATGTCGCAAGAGGTTAATGGTGTAAGTTGGCTACACGGTGAAGTTAGTAAAGATATTCTTGGCGGAATGTGGCCAGGTTATTTCAAAAGCGAGCTTCACATCGGTTATGTAACAAACGGTGTTCACTTCCCAACTTGGGCAGCTTCATCGCTTCACGATATGTACGATAGAGCATTTGGTAACAAATTTGTTGACTACAACTACGACAAAGAGTCGTGGAAAGGCATCTATGACATCTCTGATGATGAACTTTGGGATGCTCGTCTACACCTTAAAGCAAGACTTATCGACCATATCAAACGTCGTGTACAAGATCCACAACGTCACCGTCTAGGTTCTCCACAAGAGATTGTAAAAATCGGTGAATCGCTTAAACCAGACGTTCTTACAATCGGTTTTGCTCGTCGTTTTGCAACTTACAAACGTGCACACCTTCTATTTACAGATATCGATCGTCTTGATAGAATTGTTAACAATCCTCTACAACCTGTTCAGTTCGTATTTGCGGGTAAAGCGCATCCAAACGACAAACCAGGTCAAGACCTTATCAAACGCATCGTTGAAATCTCTTCAATGCCTCAATTTGTTGGTAAAATTATCTTCCTTCAAAACTACGATATGGAGCTTGCTCGTCGTATGGTTCAAGGTGTTGACGTATGGATGAATACTCCAACTCGTCCACTAGAGGCATCTGGTACATCGGGTGAAAAATGTGTTATGAACGGTGTTCTTCACTTTAGCGTACTTGATGGATGGTGGGTTGAAGGCTACAAAAAAGATGCTGGTTGGATGTTACCAATGGAGCGTACTTATGTTGACCAACACAACCAAAACCTTCTTGATGCTGAGATGATTTACACTCTTTTAGAAGAGCAAATCGCTCCTGCTTATTACGAGCGTAATAACAGAAATGTATCGGCTAAATGGATGTCATATATCAAAAAATCTATCTGCGAAGTGGCATCTGATTTCACTACAAAACGTATGATTGAGGATTATGTAGATCGTTTCTACAAAAAACTTGCTATTCGTCACAGTGAAGTTGCTGCTGATAACTTTACAATCGCTCGTGAGCTTGCATCATGGAAACGTAATGTAAGTAAACTTTGGGATGGTAATGCAAACATTATCTCTGCTCGCACTTATGATGCTTCAAACGACAAAATCGTTGCAAGTGAACAATACAATACAGAGGTTGTTGTTGATTTAGGTGAACTTACAACTGAAGATATAGGCGTTGAATTGGTAGTAGCTCGTCAAATTAACGACGACAACAACGTTGAAGTTGCAAGAGTATTCACTCTAAAACTTGACAAAGTTGAGGACAATAAAGCATACTATAGCCTAGTAACTGAGCCTATCAATGCAGGTTCCTACGATGTTGCTATCCGTCTATTTGCTAACAACAAACATCTTCAACACCGTATGGACTTCGCTCTAACTAAATGGAGTTAATCTCTATTTGAAATTATATTGCAAAAAAAGAGTTGGTATCAGTGATACCAACTCTTTTTTTAGGGTCATTCACAAAACTACTATCAAATTAATCTACAAATAGTTACGTGCCTAAAAAACCTCAAAATTATATAAAATTTTAAAAACCTAATTCCGAGCTATCCCTCGATAAATCAGAACTGAACTATTTGATTCTACAAAAAGCTCTTTTGCAGTTTTTGAAATCTCATCTTTGGTAATCGAGCGGAAAACTGCGCTCTCATTGTTTATAAGCTCTATATCACCTAATAGTTCATAGAAACAGAGGTTCATAGCCTTATTCATCACATTTATCTCACCGAAAATGGTGTTGACCTCAAATTTATTCTTTACCTTTTCAAGTTCATAATCATCTATAGGTTCAGATTTTAGTTTTTCTAGCTCTTCGAAAAGTGCCGCCTCAGCCTCAGCAACATCTGTTTCGTCGAGAAGTGTTCCTGTTACTATAAACATCCCTTCATCAATATCACCTGTGATATAAGCATTTACAGACGAGAACATTCGCTTCTCTTTAATAAGTGTTTGATACATTCGAGAGGATGTTCCACCCGATAGCAGGTCAGAGATTATATCGCACGTCGAAAATTGACGACTAAGACGATTTGCCATGTGGAAAACGATGTAAATCATAGTTGATGGCACATCTCTTTCTACCTCTTTTCGGCGTTGCTCTGTTTGTGCTGGCTCTTTAATATCTAGTTTTTCAACGACTTCACCCTTTTTAATCGAGCCATATATTTTTTCAACAAGTGCAAATGTTGCCTCCTCATCAATATCGCCTGCAATTGCAATAATTGCATTTTGCGGAGTGTAATAACGGTTGTAGAAGCTCTCGACATCATCTAAACATGCCTCACGAACATGAGCAATATCTCTACCAATTGTAGACCACTGATAAGGGTGAGTTGTGTAGACCATAGGGCGCAAGAGCTGCCATAAATCACCATAAGGACGATTAACGTAACGCTCTTTATACTCCTCTTCGACCACTCTACGCTGCACGCTAAGCGATTTTTCGTTAATATCGAGGTTTACCATTCTATCGGCTTCAAGATAGAGTGCAACTTCAAGATTACTTTTAGGAATTATGATATAGTAGTTTGTGTAGTCGTTGTTTGTAAAGGCGTTATTCTCGCCCGACGACATCTGAATTGGAATATCAAAATCGGGCACCTCTTTAGTCCCTCCAAACATTAGATGTTCGAATAGGTGAGCAAACCCTGTTTTGTTGTAATCCTCATTTTTTGCACCTACTTTGTAGATTGTGTTTACTGCCACTAATGGGGTAGAGTTGTCGGAGTGAACGAGCACGGTAAGACCATTACTCAATACTCTTTTCTTATATTTTATCATTATTTCTGATTTAAGGGGAATTTTAAACTATGGAGGCGTATTCGCAAACCCCTTTTGCGGATATGCCTCACAATTTTCAAAGAAAATTGTGCGCTCAGTGGTCTCGAAGAGCCACTGAAGGCGTGTTTTTGTTCAGGGCACTTCTAAAAATTGGATTTCATCTGCTTTTCCATTTTGAACTCTCCTTAAAATATTGCGGAAGCTATTTTTTCGATATTGTCAGATTTACCCATGGTGTAAAAGTGTATTACTGGCACACCAGATTCTTTTAGCTCTTTGCATTGTTTTATTGCCCACTCGACACCTAAATTCCTCACCTCTTGATTGTTTTTTGCTTCGTTAACCTTGAGCGCAAGAGGTTGAGGAATATCGACATGAAAAATTTGAGGTAACATAGTTAATTGTCGTTTTGTGGATAGAGGTTTTATTCCTGGGATGATTGGTACGTTTATACCCATGGCACGACATCGTTCAACAAAGGAGAAGTAGTGACTATTATCAAAAAACATCTGTGTTACGATGTAGTCAGCACCAGCGTCTACTTTTCGCTTTAGATACTCTATATCCATATCGGCATTTGGCGATTCGATATGCTTTTCAGGATAACCTGCCACGCCTATGCAAAAATTGGTGGAGTGTGACTCCATTACTTCGCTATCCACATATTTACCTTCGTTCATTTTGACTACTTGTTGCACAAGTTCGGTGGCATTGCTGTGTCCCTTTTCAGAGGGTACAAAGAATTTTTCGTTGCTAAGGTTGTCTCCTCGTAAAGCTAAAAGGTTATCAATGCCTAAAAAACTTAAATCTATAAGTGCATCCTCAGTGTCAAATTTAGAGAAACCTCCACAAATAATGTGAGGAACAACCTCAATCGAATATTTGGCCATTAAAGCGGCCGATATTGCCACTGTGCCGGGACGTTTTTTTGTGATTCGTCGCTCTAAAAGTCCATCGGTACGCTCAATATATTTTGTATCCTCTCTATGATAGGTTACATTGATATATGCAGGATTAAAACGTGCAAGATTATCTACAGTTGAAAATAGTGAGTTTATATTCTCACCTTTAAGTGGAGGAAGTAGTTCGAATGCAAAGCGACAATCCTTGTTGTCTATTGCTTGGTTTATTATATTTATTACTTTCATGAATGGTTGGTATTATTAAGTAGGGTAAAATAATTATTGGTGTATTTTTAATAGTGCTATTGGAGATGAGATTTTTTGCTATTGAATCGAAAATATAGTGGTTCTATATT
>JAWXTR010000074.1:0-16325 GCA_044433365.1 Rikenellaceae bacterium | reverse complement strand
CTCCCCAGCAGTGCCTATCTCCTCTTAATACCTTGACACAAAGATAATAAAACAATTTTAATTGAAACTTTTTACGCTTTTATTTGGATTTTAACATGAAAGACGTTGTGTACAACGTCTGTAACCGCACACATGTAACCACCACCCGAATTGTGTTCAACCTTCTTTTTTAAAACATAACACCGCACAAGTAGAGACGTAGCCTTGCTACGTCTGAAAACAACACCCCGAATTGTTTTAAACCTTTTTTTAAAACATAACGATTTGTGTTACAGACGTAGCAGGGCTACGTCTTTACTGCTGAGCTATAAATTTTAGTTAATGACAACAGATTTTGAGAATGAGCCCTTTTAATGTTGGTCTGTGCGTCTTTGGGGGTTCGAGCCCCTGCTGGATCACAAAAAGGATGAAAAATTCTTTGGATTTTTCCACTTTTTTTTGAATTATGGGTTCATTCTCAAAATTCTTTTACCGAACTCTGTAGAAACGTTAGGTCTAACGTCTGAAATACAACGAAGTCTATGTCAAATATTACAGACTATCGTAGATATATTTTGTCATTAAAAGAATTATTTTGATTTTAGAAGTGCTGTATCTTCAGATGTTGATACACAACGTCTCTACCTTGGTGCGGTTACCTTTGTGCGGTTATAGACGTTTGAATCAACTGGTGCGGTAGCCCTGCTACGTCTAAAATAGAATTGTGCAAAGCAAAATGAGCTTACGTGGTAAACAAAATTGAATTTGCCAAACCAAATCCAAACTCAGACATAGCAGGACTACGTCTCTACATCCGAACCATAAATTGTAATTCATAACAACAGATTTTAAGAATAAACCCAAAACACCTTTTGCGAAATTCCCTAAAAAATATGTACCTTTGCCGACAATTAATTTAAGATAAAATGGAAACCAAAAATTCACTAATATATGGAGGGGTTGTAAAATCGCTTGTTACCTTTACCCTCCCAATACTCTTTGCCCTATTTTTACAGGTTACTTACGGTGCTGTAGATATGTTAATTGTGGGTAATTTTAGCCAAATACAAGATGTTTCGGCTGTTTCGACAGGTAGTCAGTTGATTAATACGCTAACGTCGCTTTGTGTAGGTTTTGCAATGGGTACAACCATATTTATAGGTCAGAAGAAGGGCGAAAATCGAGAGGATGAAATTGGCTCAATAATTACAAATTCGATAATCTTGTTTATGGCATTAGCTATTGTGATAATGGTGCTAATGCTGCTGTTTCACGACCAAATTTTATCGGTTATGAACACTCCAGAGGATGCGCTTAATCAGACAAGTAAATATATTTTTTATAGTTCTATCGGAGTGCCTATGATTTTTGCCTACAACGTGCTTGGAAGCATCTTTAGAGGGCTTGGCGACTCAAAAACGCCACTTATGGCTGTTGCCATTGCTTGCGTAGCAAATATTATAGGAGATTTAATATTAGTAGCATATTTTGGACTTGGCTCTGGTGGTGCCGCTATTGCCACTGCACTAGCTCAAACTATCAGCGTTGTAGTTTCGATATATATCATCAAAAAAAGGTCGATTTTTAAGTACAAAATGAGCCGTAACATCTTTAAAATAAACAGAGGATATATAAAACGCATAGTAATATTAGGCTCGCCAATTGCGCTTCAAAGTGTGCTTACTTCGCTCTCTTTTCTGTTTATTATGCTTATTGTAAATAAATTTGGAGTTGTATTTTCAGCCTCAGTCGGGGTTACAGAGAAATTAATTGGGGCAATTATGCTTATTCCACTATCGTTTATGCAGTCGGTTTCGGTCTTTTCGGCTCAAAATTATGGTGCTCGTGATTTTCGACGTGTTAGGCGTGGTCTATTTGTTGGAACTGCTATTTCGCTAGGTTTTGGTATTATAATGTTCTATTTTTCGATGTTTTATGGCGATAAACTTATCTCTATATTTAATCGAGATCCAGAAGTTATAGCAGAAGCTACTCAATATCTAAAGGTCTACTCAATAGATGTGCTTCTAGTACCTCTACTTTTCTGCTTTACAGGCTATCTAAATGGATGTGGCAAGACTATGTATGTTATGATTCATGGCGTTATAGGTGCAATATTTATCCGCCTTGCTTGCACCTACCTACTTAGTCTTATAGAGCCAGTATCTCTATTTAGAATAGGTCTCGCCACCCCAGCAGCCACAACTGTTCAAATTATTATGTGTATCTTCTTTTATCGAGCTACGGAAAGGGAGATTAAAAGGGGTGAATTTTCTTCATAAATTGGGAAGTAAAGACAACCAAATTTCCTTTAAAAGACAAACTAACCTTACTTCAAGCTCAGTACAAAGGTTATTTGTGTAAAATTGGTAGCTCGGCTGTAGAGACGTAGCCCTGCTACGTCTGGGTTTGGATTTAGCTTAGCAAATCCAATTTTTAGAAGTTCCCTATATTTGCTTTGGTTCGGTTACAGACGTTGGACCCAACGTCTCTACTGCTGGGAGCGGAAACTTCACTTCAAAATTAATAATTTTTTTATACTGTAAATCTACAGTAATTTACCGAAAAAAGGCTAGAGAATAGGTTTATTACACCCAAATTCTCTAACCTTTAATATGGTCATTGCAAAACTATTATTAGACCAACTTACAAATAGTTACGTGATTGAAAAACCTCTAAATTACCTCCATTTTTGCACAAAAGTGCAAAAATGGAGGTAATCAAAAACCTATATTTAACACTTTTTTTAAAAAAGTGAACAAAAACACGCCTTCATCGCTCTTCGAGACGATGAGCGCACAATTTTTATTCAAAAATTGTGAGGAAAATCGCAAAAGGGGTTTTGCGATTTTCCCTTAATATCTAATTTATAGGGGAGTTCTAATATTGGTTTTATTCGATTTTTAGAAGTTCCCTATAGTTACTAGTCTCTAGTTACAACCGCAATCGCCACCGTCGCTACAGCAGCTACCTTGCTCGTCGCAGCCACCTTCGCAACCGCCACCGCAACCACCTGCAGGAGCAGTAAATTTAGCCATATCTTCAGCTGTTGCTTCACGTACATCTACTACTGAACCGTTAAAACATAGAGTTTTACCAGCCATTGGATGGTTGAAGTCCATGACAACGTTCTCTTCGTTAATCTCTTTTACAGTACCCATAAGACGGTTACCATCGCTATCCATCATAGGAAGAACATTACCAACTTTGATTACCTCTTCGTCGATTTTACCCTCTACTTCAAACACACTTTTTGGAAGTGGAACTACAGCTTCAGCGATAATTTCGCCATAAGACTCAGCAGCAGTTAGAGTAAAGCCGAAATCTTCACCAACTTCAAGACCTGCAAGATTTTCTTCAAATTTAGGAAGAAGTCCGCCCATACCAAACACAAATTCTAATGGTTTATCCGAACCAACTTGCTCAACAATCTCACCATCTACAGTTAAGATGTAGCTAAGAGCTACTAATTTTTGATTTTCTACTTTCATTTTTCTATTATTAAAAATTAATTTTTATTCTGTTTATATGCCAAATATTACAGACAACAATCTAAATTTTCGCTATTAGGAATAAGATTTCTATCGCCATAACCGCCATCGATTTTCGAAACGTAAGGGAAGAATTTATTCTCAGCAACCCACTCAAATGGGAATGCAGCCTCGCTACGAGAGTAAGGGTGATTCCACTCAGACGAGGCAATCTCAACCGCTGTATGAGGGGCATTTTTAAGAAGATTATCCTCAGCATCTGTAATCGCTTCGCACTCTTTTTTAATCTGTACTAGGCAATCCAAGAAGCGGTCTAGCTCAGCTTTAGGTTCGCTCTCTGTAGGTTCAACCATAAGGGTTTCGTGTACTGGGAATGAAAGAGTTGGAGCATGGAAACCATAATCCATTAAGCGACGAGCTATATCTCCACATTCAACGCCATAATCTTTCTTGAAATTGCGACAATCTACAATCATTTCGTGTCCTACACGACCTGTAGCACCTGTGTAAACCAATTCAAACTCACCTTTTAGAGCCGATGCCATATAGTTTGCATTTACGATTGCCATTTCCGTTGCACGTCTTAAACCACTAGCACCAAGCATTTTGATGTAGGCGTAAGTGATCGGAAGCACCATTGCACTACCCCAAGGCGACGAAGATACAGCAGTAATGCTATCTTCGCTACCAACACCATCTACGATTGAGTGAGACGGAAGGAATTTAACAAGATGTTTTGCAACACCGATAGTTCCAACACCCGGACCACCACCACCATGAGGAATAGCGAAAGTTTTGTGAAGATTTAGATGGCATACATCGGCTCCGATAAAGCCAGGATTTGTAATACCAACTTGTGCATTCATATTTGCACCATCCATATATACTTGACCACCATTTTTATGGATAATATTGCAGAGCTCTTTAATTTGAACCTCAAAAATACCGTGAGTAGATGGGTATGTAATCATAGCACAGCTTAGCTCTTTGCTATTTTCAATAGCTTTTTTGCGGAAATCTTCAACATCGATATTACCCTTGTCGTCACAAGCTACAACGACGATTTTCATGCCTGCCATAGCTGCCGAAGCAGGGTTTGTACCGTGTGCAGAGGCTGGAATAAGCACTACATTACGGTGTGAGTTGCCACAATAAGCATGATAAGCACGAATTACCATTAATCCAGAATATTCACCTGCTGCACCTGAGTTAGGTTGGTTTGAAACAGCTGCAAAACCTGTAATTATAGATAAATTACGCTCCAATTCGCTCATCATCTCGTGGTAGCCCTCAGCTTGATTTTTAGGTACAAATGGGTGAATATTTCCCCACTCGCTCCAGCTAAGCGGCATCATACTAACGGCTGAATTAAGCTTCATAGTACATGAACCAAGCGAAATCATGCTGTTTGCAAGCGAAATATCTCGTCGCTCCAACTTTTTGATGTAGCGCATAAGATCTGTTTCGCATCTATATTTTTTAAATACTGGTGCAGTTAAAAAATCGGTATCTCTAGCCATTGATGGGCAGAAACCTATTTTCTCGTCAAGAGATTCGATTACGATTGTCTCTTTTTCAGCTGCTAATGCAAGAATTTCGACAACAGCGTTAACCTCTGCAACAGTTGTAACCTCGTCGAAGCTCATTCTTACAGTGTCAGCATCTACATAGAATAGGTTTATACCCTTTTCAAGTGCGATAGCCTCCACTTTATCAGCATCAGCTGTGATTTCAATTGTGTCGAAATAACATTTTGATGTTAGAGTGTAGCCCAATTTTTCAGCAGCATCTCCGACAGCTTTTGCAGCAGAGTGAGCATTTAAAGCGATACGCTCAATACCCTCTTTTCCATGGTACACTGCAAACATACCTGCCATAGTGGCAAGAAGTGCTTGAGCTGTACAGATATTTGAGGTTGCTTTATCTCGTTTGATATGTTGCTCACGAGTTTGTAGGGCCATACGCAACGCCTTATTACCAAGACGGTCGATAGAAACACCAATTATACGACCTGGCATATTACGTTTAAAGCTATCTTTAGTTGCAAGGTATGCAGCAGAAGGTCCACCGTAACCCATAGGAATACCAAAGCGTTGAGTTGAACCAACAGCAATATCAGCACCCCACGAAGCAGGCGATTTTAGAAGTGCAAGCGATAGAATATCACAACAAGCTGTTACTGCCATCCCTTTTTCGTGTGCAGTAGCTGCAAATGCGCTATAATCACGGATTGAACCATCGGCAGCAGGATATTGCACTATTGCTCCAAACTCTTTGCCTGTAAACTCATACTCATCGTAGTTATCGATCATAAGCTCAATGCCTAAAGCCTCGCTACGAGTAAGGAGTACATCTAAAGTTTGAGGATATATATTTTGATCTACAAAAAGCTGATTACGACCCTCTTTTACTGCCGCTCTAGGGCGCAAATTATACATCATAATCATCGCCTCAGCAGCTGCTGTACCCTCGTCAAGTAGCGAACAGTTGCTAATCTCTAAACCTGTAAGTGAGCTTACCATTGTTTGGAAATTAAGAAGTGCTTCGAGTCTACCTTGCGAAATTTCAGCTTGATAAGGTGTGTAAGAGGTGTACCAAGCAGGATTTTCGAAAATATTTCGCATAATCGCCGCCGGTGTAGCAGTTGGATAATAGCCCATACCGATAAAGGTACGAAGTGGGCGATTTTTAGAGGCAAGCTCCTTGATATGAGCTAAATATTCATACTCACTCATACCCTCAGCATCGATAGCTAAAGGCTCGCTAAGGCGAATATCCTCTGGGATTACTTGTGAGATAAGAGCCTCTACCGACTCTGTACCAATCACTTGTAACATTTGCGACAGTTCAGAGTCAGACGAAACTCCAACGTGTCTGTTTACAAATTTATCTTGCATAATTCTAAGTTAATGATGAATTACAAGTGATAAATGATAAATTGCCAAACAGGGATATTATCATCTATCATTTATAATTTATAATTTATAATTTATCATTGTTTTTAAGGAACTCCAAAAATCCCTCAACACTCAAATCATACCCTCTAGCAGGTGCCAACTGCTCACCGCTATTAGGGTCAACAAGCACGTAGTAAGGTTGTGCATTTACACCAAATTTATCTACTTGAAATTGAGCATTCTTCTTGCCTAAAGTTTTAAGTGTTTTACCATTTTTAGCTGTTACCCACTCACTCTCAGGAAGCTGCATTTTGTCGTCAACATAAAGAGCCACAACAACATAATCTTCGCTTAAAATCTGCAGTACTCTGCTATCCGACCACACATTTGCCTCCATTTCACGACAGTTTACACAACCATGACCTGTAAAGTCAAGGAAAAGAGGTTTACCCACCTTTTTAGCATACTCTACTGCATCGTCATAGTCGAAAAATCCCGGAATATCGTGTGGTAAATGGAGTACATCGCCATATTTAATAGTCCCTAAATCATTGCTTTTAGCAGCTGTAGCCGAGCGCATAGAGGTAAGGTTAAAATCGTGAGTGTGCATTGGTGGAAGATAACCCGAAAGAGCTTTTAGTGGTGCTCCAAACATTCCCGGTATAAGGTATACCACAAATGAGAACGTAATGATTGCTAAAAATAGCTTTTTAACCTTTAAATATGGCTCTTCACTATCATGTGCAAATCGGATTTTACCTAAGAAATACAAACCAAGCATTGTGAAGATTACAATCCATAGAGCGATATAAACCTCTCTATCTAACAGACCCCAATGGTAGGTTTGGTCGGCAACCGATAAAAATTTTAGACCAAGAGCAAGCTCTATAAAGCCTAAAACAACCTTTACAGAGTTTAACCAACCTCCCGATTTTGGAAGACTCTTCAACATAGAGGGAAAGAAGGCAAAAAGCGTAAATGGAAGTGCAAAAGCTGCCGAAAATGCAAACATTGTGATAATTGGCGACCACACTTCGCCCTGAGTAGACTGCACCAATATAGAACCAACGATAGGACCTGTACAAGAGAACGAAACAAGCACTAAAGTAAGTGCCATAAAGAACGTACCAATCAGACCACCCTTGTCGGCTTTAGTATCGCTCTTATTTACTAACCACGATGGAAGTACAATCTCGAACGCCCCAAAGAACGATATAGCAAAGATGATAAAAATTATAAAGAATAGCACATTTGGAAGCCAGTGAGTAGCCAACCAGTTAAAAATATCGGCTGTAACTGCATCGCCACCAACAAAATATGTAATTGCGATAATTGCAGCGATAGGAAGTGTATAAAGTGCTACAATCGAAAGTCCATAAACCGAAGCTAATAATCTACCTTTAGCTTTCGACTCACTGCTTTTCATAAAGAATGATACGGTCATCGGAACCATAGGGAATACACAAGGAGTTAGAAGTGCTGCAAAGCCCCAAAGTATAGCTTCAAGGATTGTAGCCCAAAGAGATTGTTGCGGAACCTGAGCAACGCTATTACTAACCACCGCTTCGCCACTTTTCGCTTCATTAGAAGCTGCGACAGCTTCACCCTCACCAACTTTAAAGGTAAATTCATACTCATTAGGAGGTAGACAGTTCATATCGTTACACGCTTGCCACTCTACAAGGGCAGTAATAGTAGCCGAACCCTCAGCCTTTACAAGCTGCTCGAAAACAGCCTTTCCACCCTTAAATTTGCCAATTTCCATCTGGAAAATTTCGTCAAAACCCTTTTTCATCTCTGAAATAGGCTTCAGCTCACCCTTTAACGATACGCCATCTTTAAGGTCAAAGGTAAAAGCAGTTCCATTAGGACCCCCTTTATACTCCTCAGCTCCATAGATATACCAACCATCTTCGATGTCGGCACTCATTATAAGTTTGTAGATGTTGTCGCTCACCTTTTCGGTTTTAGAACTCCAATAAACAGGATCCTCAACTTGAGCAAACGAGATTGTAGCAAAAAATGCTAAAAATGCAATTAGAAAAATTTTAATTTTCATAAAAAATTATGAATTATAAATTACGAATTAAGAATTACGAATTACGAATTATTTAAGCTCCCAATCGAAGCCATCCTTACGGTCTTTTACAACAACGCCAACTTCTAAAAGTCGGTCACGGATTTTATCGGATGTAGCCCAATCTTTTGCAGCTTTTGCCTCTTGGCGCACCTCCAAAATCATATCTATCACTCCTCCAAGCACATCTTTGCTCTCTGAGCCGCCCTCTTCGATTTCTAATCCTAATAAATCGGATAGAATAAAGCGCATATCCTCTTTAAGTTGCTCTAAATCGGCTTTCGAAATTGTCGCTTTTTTGTCGTACACCTGATTTATCATCTTCACCACCTCGAAAAGCTCAGCAATAGCGATTGGAGTGTTTAAATCGTCACAAACAGCCTCCATAACCTTACTTTTAAGCGTAGAAAAATCTAACGATGAGCTATCGCTACCCTCTATTTTTGAAAGAGTGCTGTACGCCTTCATAATTCGTTCATAACCTTTACCTGCTGCTTGTAGAGCCTCATTTGAGAAATCTAAAGTGCTACGATATGAGGCTTGAAGTATGAAGAAACGGATAGTCATAGGCGAATATGGCTGCACTAAAATGGCATGAGTACCGTTAAATAACTCCTCTAGCGTAATAAAATTGCCTAGAGATTTGCCCATCTTCTGACCATTGATAGTAATCATATTGTTGTGGACCCAGTAGCGTGCACTCTCCACTCCGCAAGCCACACGGCTCTGCGCAATCTCACATTCGTGGTGAGGGAACATTAAATCCATACCACCACCGTGAATATCAAACTGCTCACCAAGATACTTTGTACTCATAGCCGAACACTCCATGTGCCAACCAGGGAAACCATCGCTCCAAGGCGAACCCCAGCGCATAATGTGAGCAGGCGAAGCCTTTTTCCAGAGTGCAAAATCGAAAGGTGCATGTTTGTCACTCTGACCATCAAGGGCACGAGTTGCAGAGTTCATATCCTCTAACACTCTACCCGAAAGCTTACCGTAGCCAAACTCTTTATCATACTTTTCAACATCGAAATAGATAGAGCCATTGCTTTCATAAGCAAAACCCTTATCGAGAATATCTTTTACCATCTCAATTTGCTCAATAATATGACCAGAGGCAAGCGGCTCGATAGATGGCGGAAGCACTCCGAGCATCTTCATAGCATCACGATAGCGATTAGTATAATAGTTTGCCACCTCCATAGGCTCAATATTTTCAAGACGAGCTTTTTTAGCAATTTTGTCCTCACCCTCATCGGCATCATTTTCAAGATGTCCTACATCGGTGATATTTCTAACATAACGCACCTTAAAATCTAAGGCTTTAAGCAGGCGAAACAGAATATCGAAAGTTATCGACGGACGTGCATGTCCTAAATGTGGATCACCATAAACTGTAGGTCCACAAACGTACATCCCAACATGTGGAGCACGAAGCGGCGTAAATAGCTCTTTTTTACGACTTAAAGTGTTATAAATTTGTAATTCCATAATACAATACCTTGTTTTGAGATAATTTATTGATTTCTAATAAATTACATATCAATCAATCTCTCTTACTATTACTTCAACTCACAAAGATAATTATTTATTTTAAATTACTATACAGAATTGAAATCATTCCCAAAATTTCTTATAATTTACAACTCTTTCAAAAAACCGCACCTAAAATATAATTTTGAAATTAAACCGTTAAAATTACTACTTTTTTTATATCCGTAAAAAATAAGAGCAATAAAGTACAACAATTCTTTTGAATAATAGAGATAAAAACCTACCTTTACGGAGTAATTCATAATTCATAATTCTTAATTCTTAATTTATAATGAAAAGATTACTACTAATAGTTGCAACACTATTTGTTGCTTCATCGCAATTTTTGCCTGTGCGTGCGCAAAATAGCTACAATATCGACCCAGTTTCGGGTGAGGATTACTCACTAAGTTGTACCGCACTACTTATCGGCAAGGATGCCTCTACAGATGGTTCGGTTATGACCTCACACTCTTGTGATGGCAACTACCGCACTTGGATGCGTATCGAACCTAGCAAAACATTTGCCGAGGGTGCTACCGACTCTATCTATTGGGGACTTCTACACACTGAAGAGGCGCACGATATGAGAGGAACCACTCTAAAAGGCACCATTCCAGCACCATCAAAAGATACTTACGCCTATCTTAACACTGGTTATCCTTGCTTAAACGAAAAACAGCTTGCAATCGGGGAAACTACATTTGGTGGTCGTCGTGAGTTTCAAAATAAAGAGGGGATGTTTTTGATTGAAGAGCTTCAACGTCTTGCGCTTCAACGCACCTCAACTGCTCGTGAAGCTATCAAACTTATCGGTGAATTAGTAGCCGAATTTGGTTATGGTGATGGCGGTGAGTGTCTAACTTTTGCCGATAAAAAAGAGGTTTGGCAGCTAGAGATTGTAGGCTCAGGAGCTGAAGGCAAACCATCGGCTTTATGGGTTGCACAACGTGTACCAGACGACCATGTAGGTATTTCGGCAAATATTCCACGTATTGCAGAGGTCGATTTCAACAATTCTGACTACTTTATGTATAGTGCAGATATAAAAGAGAGAGCTAAATCTCTTGGATTTTGGGATGGTAAAGAGCCTTTCGTGTTTTATAAAGTTATAAATAATGAAGATCGTAAAAATTTCGGTATTCGTGATTTCTTTGTTCTTAATACGCTTGCTCCATCTCTTGGACTATCAATGGACGATGAGGAGCTACCTTTCTCTGTAAAACCAGAGAAAAAAGTGTCACCTCAACAAGCATCAGCAATTTATCGTGAAACTTACGAGGGAACAGAGTGGGATATGACCAAAGATTTAATGGTTGACGTTAAAGAAAGAGGCTCGGACGAGGTAATCGAGACTATCCAATCACCAATTATGAATAACTGGATGAGCACAGATATGCGCAACCTTTTAAACACAATAAAACCTGATTTAGTGGCATATAATCGTACAGTTTCAGTATGTTGGTGTGCTTACTCACATGTAATTCAAGTTAGAGGATGGCTACCAGACGAAATTGGTGCTGTTTGCTATATGTCGGTTGATAATCCTGCACAATCACCACGTATTCCTATATACAGTGGTACAATTGCACTACCTACTGAATTTGATGTATGTGGTCAAAAACGCAAACGTGACGATGCAATTCTTTGGCGTTTCCGTGAGACTAACCGCCTAGCTCAAGTGGCTTGGGGTAAAAGTCGTGAGAGCATGGAGGCTGAGATTTTGCGTCTTGAAGATAAAATATTTATGGAGCAACCTGCTGTTGAAAAATATGCTAAAGAGCTTATTGAAAGTGGTGAAACTCAAAAAGCTAAAGAGTTTATCACAAACTATACAGCCGATTTCACTGGTGCTACAATCTACAGCTGGGAGCGTCTTGGTGAGAAATATTGGGAGATGTTTGGTCGAGGGTTTTAATTAATTCATAATTCATAATTCATAATTCATAATGCATAATTCATAATTCATAATGCATAATTCATAATGCATAATGCATAATTAGGGGCTGGGGTTTAATTAATTCATAATGCATAATTCATAATGCATAATTAGGGGCTGAGTTTTAATTAATTCATAATGCATAATGCATAATTAGGGGCTGAGTAATTTTAGGGTTACTCAGCCTTTTAATTATGCATTATGAATTATGAATTATGAATTATAAATTATGAATTATAAATTATGCATTATGAATTACAAATTCCTCCTTCAAAATTAACAACTAACCAATAATCAACTAAATACCCACTCAAAAAGTAAAAAAATCAAGAAAAATCAAAAAATTTTAAATTTCACCTTTTTTAATAAAATATTAAATTGATATTAATAAACTAGCCCTATATTTGCTATATTTTATAATTCAAAAAAGCTAAAAGGTTACTATTAAACGCTGATTTACAACACTAAAAGGGGTGTAAAATGCGTTAAAATTTCGTAGCTTAGAATTTTTTTATACCTTTGCAACGTTTTTGACAGTCAAAGAAAACAAGGGAATCTCTAGTAGTTACACTCGGCGGAACTTTAATTTCTTACGAAATTTAGAAGAGTCGCAAAAGCAGAAAATTAGAAATCCCCTTAAAAAAGAGAGAAGAGTGGTGTTGAGATTTATAACAAAGCAGATATATTTGAGATTATTTTTGGCGGTGATAGCTATCACTGTCCTATCTTCTTACACGCTTCATGCGCAGATTACATCTACGGGTAACTCTACAATTGACGAGATTTACAACAATGGTGTAGATAGTAATATCACAAATATAACCGCAGAGTTGGAGGGGCAACCAACCGACTCTCTTGGCAAGAAAGACAAGGAGGAGAAGGAGCGTAAACCTTTAGAATCATATCTTTTTAGCGACTCAATAAAGGCATTGAATGTGTTTTCATGGATGCACAATCCATATACAAACAACATTAAGATGATACCTGTCGATACAATGCTTGTTGATTTTCAGAAAGATTACCTCTTTATGCAAGACGAAAAGGTGGGTTCGGCATATAATGGTAATTTGGGTGGTGCATCAATTGCTTTAGACTATTTTAATAGAGCAGATAATCGTAAATTTGCCTTTTTAAACGCTTATAACGACTATCTATACCGTCCAGACAATGTTCCATACTATAATAGTAAGGTTCCATTTACGCAACTGACCTATTTTATGTCGGGGCAGACTTCACGTGCTGAGCAACAGCTAAGAGTTACTCATGCACAGACAATTTCGCCCTCTTCGTCGTTCAACTTAACATACCGAAATAATGGTACAAAGGGTATGTATAATAGTCAAGCGGCAACCGAAAAGAATTTTTCGACAGCTTTCGATCATACAGGTAAAAAATACACTTTCCATGGAGGGTATATTTACAATATGGGTGATATTGATGAGAATGGTGGTCTTACAGAGGATTTTTTTGTGACTGACACGCTTGTAGACCTACCACAAAACTTACCTACAAATTTGGTGGGTGCAAACAACACCTTTAGAAGCAACACCTTCTACTTTACTCAGTCGTATGGTATGCCTTTTAGACGTTTGTCGGAAGATATGGATGATAATATTAGAGATAAGTCGGCTATTTTCTTTGGTCATGCACTTGAGCTTACCTCTATGAATCGCACCTATACTGATGATGTAACCTATGTGGAGGATGGTTTTTACGACAACTGGTATATAAACCCCTCTTCGACTGTCGACTCAATATATGAGCGCAATTTTGACACTCGCTTTTTTACGCAAATTCAGCCATATAGCCGAGATGGTATTCTTTCGGTTTTTGGTGGAGGTATTGGCTACGATTATGAATCGTACTACTATTTCAAGCCTGATGACTACATCTATGGCAATCAATCTACCTCAAAAAGTAGTGTTTACATCTTTGCAAATGCAGAGGGTAAACTAAAAAAATATTTAAGCTGGGACGGAAGTTTTAAATATGTCCCAATTGGTTACCGCTCGCAAGATATGGAGCTAAAAGGTAACATGGATGCACACGCCTATCTAAGTAGTAGGCTAGTGAATCTATCTGCTAACGTTCTCTACAGAATGGAGTCACCATCTTTCTGGAGCGAACAGTACTACTCTAACCACTATATGTGGAATAACTCTTTTTCGAAAGAGATTGAGACCCGACTAGAGGCAAAACTATCGATTCCAAGCTATGGAATTGAGCTAGGAGCAAAACAGAGCGTTACGACAAATAAAATCTATTTTGATGCTAACTCTCTACCTGCCCAGTATAATGATGCTCTCAGTGTGTCGGCAATTTATCTTCAAAAGGATTTCCGTCTAGGCGGATTAAACCTTAAAAACAGGGTGCTACTCCAATGGAGTTCGTCGCAAGAGGTTGCGCCAGTACCAGCATTTTCAGCAAATGGTATCTACTACTACGAATTTAATGTAGTAAAGGGTGTGCTTAGAATGCAATTAGGAATAGAAGGTTACTACAACTCTTCATATTATGGATTTGGTTATAATCCAGCGTTAATGCAATTTTACAACCAACGAAGTGTCGAAACTGGAGATTATCTCTGGGCTGATGCCTTTGTATCGGGGAAATGGAAAAGAGTCCGTTTCTTAGTAAAATATCAACACGCAAATTATGAGATGTTTGGCGACCGCAACTACTTCCAGATTGCACACTATCCACTAAACCGCAGTATGTTGAAGATGGGTATTTCGTGGAACTTCTACGATTAGAACGCATTGTGAGAGATTAACGACTCACCTGCCCAATAAATCGTAACATGAAAAAATTATTTTTTTCGACACTAATTTTCACAATTTTATCACTTTATGCTGTAGTATTTTACTACCTAAACTCTTCTACAACAGAAGAGACACAAACTTTTACATCAATCACAGAAAAAGGTGAATTGGTGGTTGCTTTAGACGAAAATCAGCCAGGTTATTTCAAAATTGACTCAACCTCTTATGGCTTCGACTACACTCTTATTGAGCGTTTCTGCAAAGATAACAATCTAAAGCTAACTATTGTACCAGCTATCAGCTCTAAAAATACTATTAATATGCTTAGTAGCGGCGAGATAGATATGGCTTGTACAGTAAACAGTGCTATCAAAGAAAACTCCCTTACAACTCATATACTTGGAGGTGCGTTTAGCTCAAATTTCGTTATTTTAACAAAAAAAGCAGTTCAAACCGCTCCACACCAAGAGAATGTGGTTAGAGGTTTTAGTGAGCTTTCAGAGCTTACCAAAACAAAAAGTGTTGTAATGCCTCACAACTTTACTACAACTACAAGTTATGATATGTGGTTAGACTCAGTATCTAACAGTGCTGTAATATCTTACGACTCTCCACAAAAGCTAATTAGCAAGTTAGGCGAAGATAAGATTGACTTTTTAGTCTGTAGTAAAATTGATGCTGAAATTGCACTTATTAAAAGCAACAAATTTGAGATTTTTCACACTTTTGACGAAAAAATATCGTCAATCCTAATCTCACGACTTGGTAATGTCCAACTAGAACAACTATTTAGGAATTGGATGTTAGAGTTTTCTGCAACCGAAGATTATGCAACCCTATCGGCTCTTTACAGCGACAAGAGTTTTCTTCAAAAAATTATCGTTTCACGCTATAATATGGTTAAGCCGATAAACGGAATCTCTCATTTCGACGATCTTATCCGTCAAAAAAGTAATGAGCTTGGTTACGATTGGCGTCTAGTTTCAGCTATTGCCTACAACGAGTCGCACTTTAGAGCTGACGCTCAGTCACATAAAGGCGCACTTGGGCTTATGCAGGTGATGCCACGTATTGCTCGCCATTTTGGCTCTTCTGAAAAGGCTGTAATCGACCCATCAAACAATATTGAGGTGGCTTTAAGATTACTAAAATGGAACGAAAAAGCGTTAAAATTTCCAAGCGATATTTCTCTGCAAGACAAAACATCCATCCTTTTAGCTTGCTACAATGGCGGTTTAGGACACGTTATGGATGCTCAAAATTTGGCTCGCAAATATGGTAAAAATCCATATAAATGGGAAGATGTCAGCTTTTATCTCGATGCAAAAGCGTATGAAAGCTACTACAACGACGAAATTGTCGAAAATGGCAAATTTATTAGCACAGAGACAATCTCTTATGTAAGTAAAGTTTGGGAAAAATATAACCAATATTGCTCAAGAGTTAACCAGTAATTCTACTTTTTTAAATTACCTTCATTTTTGCACGATTGTGCAAAAATGAAGGTAATTTAAAATTTTTAGACTCTTAGCTATTTATATGTTAGACTAAGTAGGGTAAAATAATTATTGGTGTATTTTTAATAGTGCTATTGGAGATGAGATTTTTTGCTATTGAATCGAAAATATAGTGGTTCTATATTGA
>JAWXTR010000073.1:0-16847 GCA_044433365.1 Rikenellaceae bacterium | reverse complement strand
ACATGAATATTTAAACTTATAGACAAACCGCATTAAGCCCAGTGCTTTGCATCGTAAATAATGGCAAAATCAAGAATAGAGGGTGTTGTAACGAGTGCGCTCTATGCGCCTAATCCTATAATTAATTTTCATATTTCATAATTAATATCTCATAATTTGCAATTTATAATTTACAATTAACCATTTACCCCTATCATTAAAATGAACAAACTATTTCTAATAGACGCATACGCACTAATATTTAAATTCTACTACGCTTTTATCTCTCGACCGATGAGAAATAATGAGGGGTTGAACACCTCAGCGATTTTTGGATTTACAAAATTTATAAACGACCTAATATCTAAAGAGAGACCATCATATTTAGGGGTTGCCTTTGATACTCATGGAGGAAATTTTCGTCATGAGCTTTATCCTCTCTACAAAGCAAATAGAGGTGAGACTCCTGCCGATATTATTGCCTCTACACCCCATATTAAGCGAATATTAGAGGCTATGCGCATTCCGATTTTAGAGATGCAGGGTTATGAGGCTGACGATATTATCGGTACAATTGCAAAACGTGCTGCAAATGATGGTTTTGAGGTCTATATGGTTACTCCTGATAAAGATTACGGGCAGCTTATTGACGATACAATCTATATGTATAAACCATCAAAAAGTGGTTCAGGAATAGATATTGTGGGCAAGGAGCGACTAAAAGAGATATATCATATCGACTCTCCAGAGCTTATAATCGATGTTTTAGCTCTTTGGGGTGATGCTTCCGACAATATTCCTGGAGTTCCTGGAATTGGTGAGAAAACAGCAGTCAAACTTATCAATCAGTATGGTGATGTAGAGCAGATTATAGCAAATGCCGACTCTATAAAGGGTAAAAATGGTGAAAATTTGCGTGCAAATATTGAGCAGCTCCGACTTTCACGAGTTTTAGCCACAATCGACATTAACGTACCTATCGATTACCAACCAGAAAAGTTGATGATGGAACATCCAAACTATTCGGCTCTTCGTGCTCTTTATAAAGAGATGAATTTTGGTTCGTTGCTTCCTACAATCGATTTTTGGGAGCGTTGTATAGGGACAAATAGTACAAATAGTAGCGATTGTGAGGAGTGTAAAGAGTTAAAACAGACCGTTGAGCGTGATTTGTTTGGCGAGGTTGTAGATAGTCCTACAGTTGTTGCAACTTCTGTTAGTCAAACCACAGCAGAGGAGGCTAGTGATGTAGAGTTGGATCTATTTTCAGCAGTTGGAGCCGATTTAGATGCTCAGGAGCCATTTTTAGATACAATTAAAACCACTGAGCACAAATATATCTGTTTAAAATCGGAGGCTGAGCAGCGCAAGCTTATGGCGATGCTTATGACCTATAGTCGAGTAGCTTTCGATACCGAAACAACCGATATAAATGCTATAAATGCCTCACTTGTAGGTATCTCTTTCTCCGTTACAGAGTTTGAGGCGTATTACGTGCCTTTTGATTCTACAGATAGAGCGGCTACAGAGAAAACTTTATCTATTTTTAAGCCATTTTTTGAAAATAGTTCGATTACAAAGATTGGTCAAAATATAAAATATGATATTTTAGTCTTAAAAAACTATGGTATTGAGGTTGCTGGATTTTTAGCCGATACGATGATAATTCACTACCTATTAGATAGTGATTCTCGTCATGGTATGGACTCTCTAGCTGAAAAATATCTTCGTTACACCCCAATTCCTATCACCGATTTAATCGGTAAAGGTGCTCGTCAGCTCTCTATGGCGCAGGTTAATGTAGATATTGCTGCTGAGTATGGTGCTGAAGATGCCGATGTTACTTTTCGTCTATATTTAAAGCTTTGGAAAGAGCTTTTGGCCGCTGGAATGGAGGAGCTGTATCGTACAATCGAGGAGCCACTAATTAAGGTGTTGGCTTCGATGGAGTATAGTGGCGTTGCGCTCGATAGTGAGGCTTTGCACTCTTATGCAAAAGAGCTTGGTGTGGAGCTTTCTGCAATCGAAGCAAAAATTTTGGAAATTGCAGGTGAAAAGGTAAATATAAACTCTCCAAAACAGCTCGGTGAGCTGCTTTTTGATAGGTTAAAGATAGATTCAAAGCCTAAAATGACCAAAACCAAGCAGTATAAAACCGACGAAGAGTATCTTACCTCTCTTCTTGACAAACATCCTGTTGTAGGTATGATTTTGGAGTACCGTTCTCTAAAAAAGCTAATTTCTACCTACCTTGAGGCACTTCCGCAGCTTGTAAATAGCCGAACAGGTAGGCTGCATACCACCTATAACCAAACGGTGGCTTCGACAGGTAGGCTAAGTTCGAATAATCCTAATCTTCAGAATATTCCTATTCGTGATGAGCGAGGAAAATTTATTCGTAAGGCGTTTGTTGCAGGCGATAGCGATAGTGTAATTTTATCGGCGGATTATAGCCAAGTAGAGCTTCGAATTATGGCTGTTTTGAGTGGAGATGAGGGTATGATTGAGGCGTTTAATAGTGGTGAGGATATTCACACTGCTACAGCTGCAAAAATTTATAGTATTGAGCCATCTGAGGTCACTTCTGAGCAGCGTAGACGAGCAAAAACTGCAAATTTTGGTATTATTTATGGTATTTCTGCTTTTGGACTCTCTCAACGATTGTCAATTTCAAGAAAAGAGGCTAAAGAGCTGATTGATGGCTATTTTGCTCACTATCCTAAGGTTAAGGAGTATATGGAAAAGAGTGTTGAGGAGTCGAGAAAAGTGGGTTATTGCTCAACTTTGTTTGGTCGTCGCAAATCTTTGGAGGATATTAACGCCTCGAATGCTATTGTGAGAGGATATGCCGAGCGAAACGCTATAAATGCACCGATACAGGGTACTGCTGCTGATATTATTAAACTAGCGATGATTAAGGTTTACGACAAATTACGTGCAGCAGGATTGAACTCAATACTTACGATGCAGGTACACGATGAGCTTATTTTAGAGGTTAAAAAAGATGAAGTTGAGATGGTTACCTCTATTGTGGTGGAGTCGATGGAGAGTGTTGTTGATATGGCGGTAAAACTTGTTGCAGAGTATGGTATAGGAGAGTCGTGGCTAGAGGCACATTAAAGCTTTCCTTTATTATTGTAGAAATTTGCTCTGCAGCTCACTTTTCGCTATAGGGAACTTCTAAAATCTGGATTTCGGAGCTTTTCCGTTTTAAGACTTCATATTTGGATTTTGCAAATATGGGTGGTAGAACCACTACAGCCCATATTTGCAAAATCCAAATCTAAAGCCTTAAAACAAAAAATCTCTCAAAATCCAGAATTTAGAACTCCCCTTAAGCCAACTTCTCAAGTACTGGAAGTACTATACGAAGTTGCCTTTAGCGAAAATTGAACTACATATCAAATTTGGTTTAGTTATAAGGTTGTGGTGTTTTTTGAAAATAATTTAGAATTAGAACTCCCTTAAATAATTTAGGTTATGATAATTGCAAAAAATATAAAAAAGAGCTTCGCCAACATTGAGGTGTTGAAAGGGGTTGATTTAGAGGTGAAAAGGGGTGAAGTGGTGTCGATAATGGGCGCAAGTGGAGCAGGAAAAACCACTTTGCTTCAAATTATTGGTACGCTTTTGACTCCTGATAGTGGAACTATCGAGATTGGTGGTGTTCGCACCGACGAATTGACAGGAAATAGAGCTGCTGAATTTCGTAATCGAAATATTGGGTTTGTATTTCAGTTCCACAACCTGCTCCCAGAGTTTACGGCAATCGAAAATGTTATGATTCCAGCAATGATAGGTGGTATGAGTAGGGTAGAGAGCGAGAAAAAGGCGTTGGATATTTTAAAAAAGCTAAATATGGAGCACCGAACTGCCAACAAACCATCTGCACTTTCGGGTGGTGAGGCGCAACGTACCGCAATTGCTCGTGCTCTGATAAATTCGCCAGCTTTGATACTTGCCGATGAGCCTTCGGGTAATCTCGATACAAAAAATAGGGATGAATTGCATCAACTATTTATGAATCTGCGCTCTGAACTCGGAATAACAATAGCTTTTGTTACGCACGACGAACATTTGGCTGCAATGTCTGATAGGATTATTACCATAACAGACGGGAGGAATAATTCATAATGCATAATTCATAATGCATAATTGGGAATTATAAATTGTGAATTATGCATTGTGAATTATGCATTGTGAATTATGCATTATGAATTATGCATTATGAATTGTATATTATGAATTATGCATTATGAATTGTATATTATGAATTGTGTATTAAAAAAGACAAATGCAGCTCGACTACTTGATAAGGCAAAAATAGCTTATGAACTTATTCCTTACGAGGTGGATGAGAGTAATTTAGCTGCTACCCATGTTGCAGAGCAGCTTGGAGAGGATGTGGCACAGGTATTTAAAACTTTGGTGCTACGTGGCGACAAGCATGGTCTGTTTGTAGCGGTAATTCCTGGTGATAAGGAGTTAGATTTAAAGTTGGCTGCTAAGGCTTCGGGTAATAAAAATTGTGATATGATTGCAATGAAAGAGCTTTTGCCAAATACAGGCTATATTCGTGGAGCTTGTTCGCCTATTGCAATGAAAAAACTGCTACCCACCTTTATACACTCTACTTGCTTAGATTTCGAAACAATCTATGTAAGTGCAGGAGTTAGAGGATTGCAGCTACACTTAAATCCACGTGATTTAATAGACTTTGTAGGGGCAAAAGTAGTATATTTAATTCATAATTCATAATTTATAATTCATAATTCATAATTACATGTTGACTTACATAATTATAGCAATAACAGTAGCACTTTCGATAATGGCGTTTAGGTCGAGAAAGCTGTTTCATACGCTTTCTCTATCGCCCTATCTGGTTGCTCATAAAAATCAATGGTATAGAACCATTACACACGTATTTATTCATGGTAGTTACTCCCATTTAGCAATTAATATGTTGGTGTTTTGGTCGTTTGGCAAGAATGTGGAGCAGATTTATAAAATAATCTATCCATCTAGTGGAATATTGCTCTTTTGTTTGCTCTATTTTGGAGCGACGATTGTGGCATCTTTTTACGATATTGCAAAGCATAAGGACAACTACTACTACAGCTCAATTGGAGCATCGGCAGCAGTTATGGCAGTTGTTTTTAGTTCGATATATTTTGCGCCAATGAGTAAAATATATCTTTTCGCTGTTGTCCCAATTCCAGCAGTACTATTTGGTGTCTGTTATCTGCTTTATGAGAGCTATGCAGCCAAGAAGGAGAGAGATGCAATAAATCATAATGCTCATATTGTGGGTGCTATTTTTGGATTGGTATTTACCTTTATAGGGTCATTCACAAAACTACTATCAATTTAATTTATTAATAGTTGCGTACCTGAAAAAACCTCTAAATTACCTCCATTTTGCACAAAAGTGCAAAAATGGAGGTAATCAAAAAACTATATTTAACACTTTTTTAGAAAAAGTGAACAAAAACACGCCTTCATCGCTCTTCGAGACGATGAGCGCACAATTTTTGAAAAAATTGTGAGGCAAATCCGCAAAAAGGGTTTTGCGAATTTACCTTTATAATCTCAAATTTTTAGTTTTCTGTAGAAAAATTTGAAATATATATCATTATAATTGAAAATGTGATATTATTTTTATAATATTGCAGTTAACTTTGGATTATTTATAATTAACTCTATTTGTAGGATGAAAAAAGCAATAAAAATAGTGGGAATAACGCTACTATCTTTAGTAGTGGTGTTTATAGTGTGTGCAGTGGTAGTGTCGAATATAATCTTTACACCCGAAAAGATTACACCGATTGTTAATGACCAGATAAATAGCTTAATAATAGGCAAAAGCGAGATAAAAAGTGTGAAAATCGACTTTTTTAGTGCATTTCCTGAGCTTTCTATCATTGTCGATTCGCTAGCTTTAAAAGATAGTTGTCAGGTAGATATTCTCTCTTTTGATAAACTATCCGTAGAGTTTCAACCGCTTCCTTATCTTAGCAAAAAGGCGGTTGTAATCAATAGAATAGAGCTGGAAAGTCCTATAATCAACCTATTAACCGACGAAAATGGAGTTTCGAATATTGATTTATTTATCGAGCAAAATCAAATAGATACTGCGGTTGTGGATAGTGCCAAAGTAAGACTTAGCGACTACGCCTCATCTTATGATATAAACAATATAGTTGTTACCAATTGCGACTTTACATCTATTGATAATCAAATAAATAGCGAGTATGTAGCTTTAGGAGTTGATTTAGCACTAAGCGGAAAGTTATTGCATCGTATTTCAGATTTGAAATTGGCGTTTAGCAGTCGAGATATTACGATGATTGAGCAGGGACGTACAAAACTACGAGATTTTTCGATAGATGTTAATAGTGATATTATTTTCAATAGAGATTCGTTGCTTATGACCATCGAAAATAGCAATGTAACCCTAAAAAATATGGGGCTTACTTGTGCTGGAACTATGCAGTTTGAAAAGGAGAAAAAGGGTGCATATTGTGATTTGAATTTTGCATTTGCAGTATCCTCTTTTGAGAATATTATCAAAAGACTTCCGCCAACTATTGTTCTTCCAGGCTATAAATTTGCAGCTACAGGTAGTGCAAAGTTAGATGGTAAGGTTGTAGGATTTTTAGATAATGAGTCGATACCCGATGTTGATGCTGTATTTACAATTGCTGATGGTAGTTTTAAGTTTGATGCAATGAAATATGGTGTAGAGAAGTTTGAGGTGGTGGCAAACCTAATAGTTTATGGCAACAACCTAAACGCCTCTTATGTAGATATTGATAAGATTGAGATTGTGAGCGATGCAGGTGTAGATATTAACGTGCAGGGTGTGGCTTCGGAGCTTTTGGGCGATTGCAACGTTGAGTTTATTGTCGATTCAAAGATGGATATGTCGAAAATATCACAAATATTACCTCTTTCGGAGGCTATCGAGATGAGCGGTCAAAATAGTATTCATATCGATGGTAGTATGATGGTAAAAGATATAATGAATAGCAATTATGGCACGCTTAAACTTGATGGTAAGAGCGATTTAATCGATTTTTTGCTTATTGTAGATGGCAACAAGCTACCCGATTCAACCCAAACAAACACCTACCTATTTATGCAGATGGATAGAGGTTATTTTAACTTTGGAAGTGGAGATGGTGGTGTGATTAGAAGCTCGCTCGACACGTTAGGGGCAAAAAAATCTATAGCCTCAGCATCCTCTATTGGTGTAAGTCGTAATAGAGATAATGGAGGTGTAGATTCGCTTAGGGTAGGCGGAGATTCATTAAGCGTAGCAAGAGTTGGGATACCCGACTCATTAAGGCGAGAACGTTCAAATCTTTCACAACGATTAGGAGAGAGAAATCTATCTACTCTGACAGCAGAATTGGCATTTTCGGGGGTTGGTTTTCGTAATAAAGATGGTATTGAGGTGATGCTTTCGGATGTAAAAATTGGTGCAAAATCGCAAATTGTTGCCGATACATCTTATGTAACCCCTATTGTCGGAGATGTTGAGCTAAAGCGTACATCTATGTCGCTTGCCGACACTTTGTCGAGCTATATTGGTAGTACAAACATTAATTTTGAGCTGCTTCCAGTTAGAGGAAACCGCACAAAATCGACAAAACGTCTAAAAATTCAAGCCGACTCGGCTACAGCCTACTCAATTCCTACTATGACAGATTTAACCTTAAAATCTGCAATGGTAGATTTGTTAATTTTCCCTGATTCAACAAAGGCTAGGGGTGCGGCTATGACTGGTGAGATGGACTTTGAGGGTTTAGAATTGTTTAGCAAACTATTTCCTCTCGATATTACAATGCCACGTTCGCATATAACCTACCGAGACGGTCGAACAGAGCTTGTTGGTAGTCGAATTAATGTTGGACGTAGCGATTTTACAGCTACAGGATGGGTTGAGAATTTGTTGGCTCGTATGTTTGGCACTAATACCGATTCTTTAATGCTAAAGGGTGACTTGCAGGTAAAATCCCGAAATGTCGACCTTCTGCAGCTATATAATGCCTCACTTGCAGCCGATTCAATATCTGCAACGCAAAATAGATTGCTAGACGATTCACTTTCACACGATAATGCAGGTGAAATAATAGAGATACTGAAAATACCTAGTTATCTGGACTACAATCTAAAGGTTGATGTTCAGAAAATGAGCTTTGAAAAGTTAGTTTTAGAGAAAGTAGATGGTGGAATGGTGATAAAAGATGAGACATTGACGCTCGATTCCTTAAACTTTTTTACTGCTGGTTCGGATATGAATATCTCGGCAAACTATATTCCACAATCTGATACAGTTGCAAAGTCGTTTTTCGATTTTAGAGCCAAAGGGGTAGAGCTTGCGGAGTTAATAGAGGTTATTCCTTCAATCGACACACTAATGCCAATGCTAAAGGACATTGATGGAAATGTAGATTTTGAGATGGTGGCAAATAGCGATTTTAATAGATATATGGAGTTGGATATGCCTACGCTACGTTCGGTTATGAGCGTAAAAGGGCGTGAGCTGGTGCTCTTCGATAGCGAAACATTTAGTAGTGTTGCAAAAATGTTGAAGTTTAAAAATAGAGATAGAAATATTATAGACTCTCTCAATATGAATGTAATTATAAAGAGTGGTGGTGTTATTGATATCCCTCCATTTGAATTTGAAATGGATAGATATCGGGCAATTATTGGCGGAACGCAAACTATCGACTTCAATACCTTTGATATCGACTACTACTATAACGTATCAGTTATAAAATCTCCGCTATTTTTTAAAGCAGGGGTTGATATAACTGGAAAAAACGAAGATTTCGACTTTAAGCTAACCAAAGCCAAATTAAAAAAGAGCGATTTCGATCTTATTGATTTGAGCGTTGATAGTTTGAAAAATGAGCTTATAAGTAGGGTAAAATAATTATTGGTGTATTTTTAAAAGTGCTATTGGAGATGAGATTTTTTGCTATTGAATCGAAAATATAGTGGTTCTATATTGAGATTTAATAGTGAAAAATATCGCTCCAAGAGTGCTATTAAGAATATGGCAATAATTGTTTTACACTACTTAATAGGTAGCTTCTAAAATAAAAAATATCTCAAAATACGGAATTTAGAACCCCGTAAAAATTTATCATTCATCATTCAAAACATGCAAAAACGTACATCACTTTTATTAATCCTACTTATCTCGCTAATTGCCTCAATAAAGCTTTATGCTCAAGATAGTAGTGGTGAGCAGAGTGTTCCAAAATTTGAATATATAATCGATTTTAGCGCAAATTTCGATAATCTTGAAGCAAGTGGTCCTTATGAGGCGAGCAGAACGCTTTTTGGTGCAAAATTGGCTCCTCAGATTGGAATAAAAGTGGCAGAAAATAGCAAAATAATGGGGGGTATCGACCTTATTCAGAACTTTGGCGACTCGATTTTTCCATCGCATATTGATTACACGCTATACTATCGATATGATGGCAAAAAACATGGTGCGCTTTTTGGCTCTTTCCCCCGTCAATACTCAATTATGAGCTATCCTAGAGCATTTTTTCGTGAGGATTACTACTTCTACAACACAAATATTGAGGGTATGATGTTTCAACTTAAAGATGAGGATTGTGCCACTAGTGCCGAGTTTTTCTATGATTGGTATGGGCTAAATCAGACGCTTAGAATTGATGAGTTTTTGCTTGTTGGAGCTATTCGCTATAAGATTTTTGATGGCGATAGGTTTAATATTGGCGGTGATTTACTCCTAAACCACTTTAAAAACGACTACTACCTAGAAGATTCTTACCTTTTAGAACGTTTTCAAAGCGACCTGTTTATCTCGTCAGATTTATCCAATTTTTTCTTTAAAAAATTAGATAAACTAGAGTTAACGCTCTCAATGTTGACCTCTTCTGAGCATAAACGAGTGTTAGAGACCGAAACTTCATGGCAGCACTCCATTGGAGGTGAAATTGGTTTAAATGGTGAGTATAAGGGATTTGGGGTGCAAAATGACCTCTATATCGGTCATGGACAGATGATATATTACGACCAGTATGGTACAGAATTTTACCCTGGGTCGACTTTCTATGCTGCAAAGCGATACAACCGTTCAAATTTCTACTATGAGTGGAAAAATAGATTGGTCACAATCTGTGCTCAGATGATTTTTCACTTCACCCCAGATAGAGTTGCAAACCAACAGATGATTACACTTTCGGTCAATTTGGGTGAGGTGTTTTAAGGGGAGTTTTAAATTATGGATTTTGAGAGATCTTCTATTTTAAGATTTTAGATTTGGGTTGGCGTATCCGCAAAAGGGGTTTTGCGAATACGCCATATTAATTTTATGTCCAAAACTCGTCATCAATAGTATTATATCCTCTGCTGTTAAAAAATGAATTAAATTCTTCATTATCACTAGATGGAAATTCTACTAATATTTCATTTGTCATTTTTTTTAACACATTATCACCAAGGCTATCAGAAAATTCTCCTTTTAAAGCTCTATTGTACCAATCCATTAAATCGCTTTCAGTAATAATGCTTTGAATTTTAGATTTCCAACCTATCTGATTTAGAAGGGATATAATTACTTTCTCTTCACTATTTTTGCAAACAATAACTATTTTATCTGAAGATATAGATGATACGATATTTTCGGCTAACTCCTCTGTTAAAGATAGATGTTTTATTTGTATAGCTAATCCAAAATTAGCCCACATATCTAAACCTCTGTCGGCAGCGTTTGTTACACCTACTCTATTGATTCTAGCATTTAATATAACGTTAGGTTTGTTAACAGAGATGTTAATTACCCTATCAGCAAAATCCTTAAATTCTTCTAAAATAGCTAGTTTGTTTTTGTCTATTGAAATATTAACTGTAATGTTTAATGCTTCTACTAAAGCAGAAAACAGAGAATAAACAACAATTTCATATATTTTATCAATACTTCGTTTTAGACCAGGTTCATTCCAAAATAGTGTTAGAAATTCCGATAAATCAAAATTGCTTTTATCGTGAGTTTGACAATAATTTAATCCAGTTGACATCTGAGTGAATCGTTTGTTGAATTGACGGTAAATATACGCCTCTACAGCTCCGTTCTTATCTTTATTCTCTTTGCTTAAAATTGATAGAACTGTTGGTGGTATTGCATTGTTATTAAAAATATTATCTTGATATGGTGAAGATGAAGAGGATGTTCTTCCTAGAAATCGTAGGCATATAATGTCCCTCCAATTTCGTGATTTAGTACGATACGTTTCTACATCTGAAATATCAATATCCTTATAGATTCTATCTCTATATAATGTTTCAGCTATTTGAATAGGTTTGTAAAGATGAACTCTTGCTTTTTTTATAATCCTATCTAAGGATTGCTTGGCTTCTATTATACTCATTTTCTGATTCTAAAAGTGTTAGATGTTTAGGTGCATGTGCTGTTACTTTATATTGTTCTAATGCACTAATCATGTTTCGGGCTATTGCTTCTATTACAGTAATAGTTACAGAATTTCCTGCTACTTTTCGTGCTTGAGAATATGGAATATTTATCTTGAATGTATCAGGAAAACCTTGTAGTCTTAACATCTCTCTGGATGTTAATCTACGTTCACCATTAACAACTAGATAATTATAACTACCGCCTGCTCTTAAAGCACACGAATATGGAAGGGGAGATATATTTCCGCCAATGTTTTCATGCCAAATAGATGGATATGGAGGCTCTTTTTTTAGTGCTGCAAATCTTTTTTTCTTTATCTCTTCTGATAAAAAATAGCTTTCATCTATATCTTTTTCATTTTCCAAAATTTCAGTTAATGGTTTGTAGTAGCCTAATGGTTCAGGAAATTTAAAATCAATTGCAGATTTAAAGCCAACAATATATATGCGTTCTCTTTTTTGAGGTACCCCAAAATCTAAGGAATTAAATACTTTATAATAGACTGTATACCCCAGCTCTTTCAGCCTAGAGGTAATAATTGCAAAAGTTTTCCCTCCGTCATGTGTTGTAAGACGTTTTACATTTTCTAAAAGGAATGCTTGAGGTTGCTTGACTCTTAGTATAGATTCAATATTAAAAAACAGAGTTCCCCTTGTATCTGCAAAGCCTAACCCTTTTCCTGCAATACTAAAAGGTTGGCATGGAAAGCCAGCTAACAATATATCATGATTAGGAATATTGTTTGGGGATATATCATTAATGTCACCAAAAGGTTTCTCTCCGAAATTCTCTTCATACATTTTTTGTGCTGCTTTATCCCACTCTGAGGAGAAAACATTTTTGCATCCTAAAGATTCAAAACCTAACCTTATTCCTCCTATGCCTGCAAATAAATCTATTGTTTTGTATATTTTCATCTTTATAGTTTTCTATTTATCACAATTTACAAAGTTAATTATATTTATTCATATGACCAAATTAGAAAATTGAACTCTTCTAAAAGAAAAAATCCATTTTACCTTAATAAAAGTTTGAAATAACATATTTTTTCTTAATTTTGTATGTTTATTAAGGCTTTTAAATAATAAGTAGCATAAATAAGATATGAACAAAAAATATAAAACTATTGTCCTTTCGGATATACATATTGGTTCTCGTTGGTCGCATACGGTTGAGGCTATGGAATTTTTAAGGAAGAATAGTTGTGAGAAGTTAATTTTAAATGGTGATATAATCGATGGTTGGCACTTGATGCGAGATAAGAACCATTGGAAGCAGCTTTACAACGATTTTATTAAGCTAATAATAGAAAAATCGTCGGAGAGTGAGATTATATATTTGCGTGGAAATCATGACGATTTTCTAAATCATGTAGTACCGTTTGTTTATAAAGAGTTTTCTATTTTGCGTGACTATATTTTTGAGAGTCATGGTCGAAAGTTCTATGTTTTTCATGGAGATATGTTTGATAATGTAACTTCTAAAGTGAAGTGGGTAAGCAAATTTGGTGATAAGCTCTATTCGCTTATGTTGCAGATAAATCGTATTTACAACGACAACCGTCGCCGTGCAGGTAAAGATTATTTTTCTATCTCTAAACCCCTAAAAGATTGGGTAAAACGAAATGTATCGTCTATGAGTAGTTTTGATAAGAATATATTGAAAGTGGCCCGTAGACATGGATGTCAAGGTGTAATTTGTGGGCATATTCACCTTGCCGAAATTCGAATGATTGACGATGTGTTGTATCTTAATTCTGGTGACTGGATTGAGAGTCTTACTGCGCTTACTGAAGATTTTGAGGGTAATTGGCATATTGTTAAATCGGATAGAAAAGAGTAAAAAATGGAATACCTTATAAATCTACTACCCGATACGTCGCTCTGGTGGGTAATGATGATATGTGCAGTGCTTATTGGTTTTACAAAAACAAGTTTTGCAGCTGTTGGAACTATAGTAGTGCCTATCATGGCTCTCGTCTTTGGAGCAAAACCCTCTACTGGGTTGTTACTTCCTATTTTGTGTATTGCCGATATTGGAGCAATCGTATATTACCGAAAGAGTTGTAGCTGGGTGCACCTACGAAAACTATTAGGATGGGCTGTTTTAGGACTTTTGGTGGCTATCGGTATCGATTATTTTGTTCCCTCTACGATGTTCAAATATCTAATGTCGTTTTCAATCCTTATTAGCGTGATTGTACTGGCTGTAAATGAGGCAAAAAAACATGAATCGCAATTGGCGCAGAAAAATTGGGTGTTGGCACTATACGGCGTTGTAGGCGGTTTTGCCACTATGATTGGTAATGCAGCAGGACCTATAATGTCGGTCTACCTTTTGTCGGTTAGAATGCCAAAATTAGCGTTTGTAGGCACAAGTGCATGGTTTTTTATGGCAATCAACTACATAAAGCTTCCACTTCAAATATGGGCTTGGGATAATATCCATCTCGATTCGGTTTTGATAGGTTTGTCGATGATTCCATTTATATTTATCGGTTCGGTGTTGGGTGTATATGTTGTGAAAATTGTTCCAGAGCATATCTACCGAAAATTGGTGATATGGATAACTTTAGTCTCTGCTTTGGTATTGCTTTTTTAGAATTTCCCTTTAGAAATTTCAGAATTTAATTCCCCTTAAAAAATTCAAACCTTTATTCGCATTAAAATGAAAATAGTTGTTTTTACTGGTGCAGGTGTATCTGCCGAAAGTGGTATTTCTACATTTAGAGATAGCGATGGATTGTGGGCTAACTACAATATTGAGGATGTGTGTACTCCTCATGCCCTTCAATTTAATAGAGATGTGGTTGTCGAATTTTACAATATCCGACGAAAAGAGCTGCTCTCCGCTAAACCAAATAGTGCTCATTATGCTATTGCTGAGCTAGAAAAAGAGTTTGATGTAGAGGTTGTAACTCAAAATATCGACGATTTGCACGAAAGAGCAGGTTCGTCAAAAGTTCTTCATCTGCATGGAGAATTGCGAAAATTAAGAAGTTCGAAAAATCCAGATGCAATTGTGCTAATAGATGGATGGGAGCAAAAGGTGGGTGATTTGCATGAAGATGGGTCGCTTTTACGCCCGTTTGTCGTGTTTTTTGGTGAGGGAGTGCCACGTTTTACAGATGCAACTAAAATTGCTACAACAGCCGATATATTACTTGTAGTTGGTACCTCTTTAGCTGTACATCCAGCAGCATCACTTCTGAATTATACAGATAAAAGCGTAAAGATAATCCTTGTCGATCCAGCCTCTGTATCTTTAACAAATAGTATTTCAAAGAGAGTAATTCATATCCAAGAAAATGCATCAACAGGTGTTTTAAAGGCTATTGAGATGATTCGAGACATGAAGCCTTAAAAATAAAAATCTCTCAAAATCCGATTTTTAAAAGTTCCCTTTAGTAATTTAAAGCTAGATGCTCAAAAAATGATATATTAAGTAGGGTAAAATAATTATTGGTGTATTTTTAAAAGTGCTATTGGAGATGAGATTTTTTGCTATTGAATCGAAAATATAGTGGTTCTATATTGAGATTTAATAGTGAAAAATATCGCTCTAAGAGTGCTATTAAGAATATGGCAATAATTGTTTTACACTACTTAATTACTGGATTGGTAATTTTAATTATGATTTGTTTGTTAAATTTAAATGATATATCTTTGTCTTTGTTACGGGGAATTTAGAACTCCCCTTATAGTTTAAGAGAATAAAGGTTTGAAATTTTTGAGCTATTTTTGTAATTCAAGTTATAAAAAATAACTTTTGTTAATGCTTTTTTAGAAAAAGCACGCCCAAAGGGCTGGCAAAAATCGCTGAGTTTCCACTCACGGCTTCGCTTCGCTCGCTAAAAGTGGAAGAAGGTTTTTTAAACCTTTATTAGCGTGTAATATACTGTTCCTCTCAAAGAAAAAGACAAAGTTATGAAAGATGGATTTAAAGGAAGTAGAGCTATCGTTGTTCCTAAGATGGTTATAGATGAGATTGAGTGCAAATCTTTTAGTTCAAAACTTCATATTACTGATATAGGTTATTACCCTTCGGCGCATTTACATCATATAAAACGTGATAATGGTATTTCGCAATATGTACTAATTTATTGTGTTGATGGTGAAGGTTGGTATAAAATTGGAGGAAAACGTTACGAGGTGAAGCCAAATCAATGCTTTATTCTTCCTGCTTCTACTCCTCATGAGTATGGTACATCACTTTCAAATCCATGGTCGATATACTGGATTCATTTTAAGGGCGAATTTGCTAGTTTTTTTGGTAATATAAGTAGCCTACCTATAACAATTTCACCAAGCAACAGTTCTCGAATAAAAAATAGATTGGATATTTTTGAAGATATTTTCAAGGCACTCTCTAATGGGTATAGCATTGAAAATATTGAATTTGCAACCTCTGCGCTATACTATTTTCTTGGTTCAATTAAATATTTAGAGGCGTATAGAGGTGTTAATAAAGATGAAAACAGCGAAGAGAGTATAGTAGATAGAGCAATTTCGTATATGAAAGAGAATGTAGAAAGATCAATAACTCTTCAAGATATTTGTGAATATTCGGGCTATTCAGAGTCCTATTTTTCATCTATGTTTAAGCGAAAAACAGGGCATACACCGATAAACTACATGATACAAATTAGAATGCAGGTAGCTTGTCAATTTTTAGACTTTACTGATATGAAAGTTAATCAAATTTGTCATAAAGTTGGGATTTCTGACCCCTACTACTTCTCTAAACTTTTCGCTAAAACAATGGGTATGTCGCCATCTACCTACAAAGCTAGCAAGAAAGGGTAAGTTATATTGAAGTTAATCATGGTTTAAATTATTGAAAATTTAGAAGTTCCCTCTAATTCAAAGATGAAGCCTCAAAATGGGGAGATTCGCAAAATCTCTCAAAATCCAGATTTTATAACTCCCCTAAAAAATAACTTTTGTTAATGCTTTTTTAGAAAAAGCACGCCCAAAGGGCTGGCAAAAATCGCTGAGTTTCCACTCACGGCTTCGCTCCGCTCGCAAAAAGCGGAAGAAGGTTTTTCAAACCTTTATTGGCATTTTTAAGAAAAAGTGAACAAAAACACGCCCTCAGTGGCTCTTTGAGACCACTGAGGGCACAATTTTCAAAGAAAATTGTGAGACGTATCCGCAAAAGGGGTTTTGCGAATACGCCTACTTTGGCAATCCAAAAGCATTCTCAGCCCCCAAAGACTTGACAACTCCAGACAATCGGAACTACATTATCTGGAAATAATCAGCCGAAGAAAAGTGTTTATAGTTTATTCTAAGTAGTGTAAAACAATTATTGCCATATTCTTAATAGCACTCTTGGAGCGATATTTTTCACTATTAAATCTCAATATAGAACCACTATATTTTCGATTCAATAGCAAAAAATCTCA
>JAWXTR010000072.1:0-16854 GCA_044433365.1 Rikenellaceae bacterium | reverse complement strand
TAAGTACTGATACAGAAGCGATATCCTGTGGATTGATTGTATTTAAGTCACCCTCCATACCATCAATTAAGATAAGTGGGTCGCCACTTGAACCCTCAGCGATAGTACCTTGACCACGGATTGTGATAGAAGAAGCATCACCTAGACCACCACTTGAACTTGTAATAGATAGACCTGGAACAGCACCCTCAAGAGCTTGAGTTGCACTTGTGATTGGACGTGAAGTGAAAGCCTCTTCATCTACTACAGATACCGAACCTGTAAGGTTTACTTTCTTTTGAGTACCAAAACCTACGACTACAACCTCTTCAACACCTAGTGCGTCGATTTCCATTGTTACGTTGATTTCTGGTTTGTCAGCTGGAACAACTGTGTTTACATAACCTACGAAAGTGAAAAGCAGATTTTCATCGCTTGATACATTTTTGATAGAGTATGCACCGTTCATATCGGTGATTGCACCTTTAGCGGTTCCATCAACTTGAACAACAACACCACCCATAGGTGAATTGTTTTCGTCAAGAACAATACCTGAAATAGTTTGTGTGGTTTGTGCCATTGCAGAAACTGCAAACATACAAGCCATAACTGTCATTACAAGTACTCTCCTAACCTTTGGCAATAACTGCCAAGATAGCTTGGTAAATTCTCTCATAATCATTATGAATTTAAAATTAGTAATTGATTAACTGAAATAGTAATAAAGTGAAAATTTTTGGGAGAAATGAATATATTTACTACTAACTTCTATTACAAAATTACTAAAAATTTCTTTAAATCCAAACATTTTACTTACTGTTTTTAACCAAAAATAAGCTTTTTACTTACGATTTACAACAATAGTGTTATTTTTTGTAATTATTATACAAAAATAAAAATTCATTATAAAAATATATTTAGCTGATTTTCAACAACTTAGCAAAACAGGCACTATTTTACTCAATTTCGACTAATTTTTCAAAAAAAAGAGTGATGATTTAACGCCTTTAATACCGATTTTTTATATATTTTTAGGTAAATTGGGTTATTTCCTGTTTTTTATAACTAAAATGAGATGAATAACATAGCAATTGTTTCAAATTTGAATTTACTACTATATTTTAGTTTGATTTTAAATATTTTACAAATTATGAATTGTTTATTATAAATATCAATAAGAGCCTGTTACTTAATGAAATTACTAAACACTGGTGGTTCGGAGGTAGAGACGTAGCCCTGCTACGTCTGTAACAACAGTAGTTATCATTTATAAAAAAAGTTTTAGAAAACAAATCGTAGTTATTCTTTAGACGTAGCAGGGCTACGTCTCTACTGCTGGGGGCGCAATTTTATAGTTCGTGATTTTATAGCACGAAAGTAGAGACGTAGCCCTGCTACGTCTGTAACAACAGTAGTTATTATTTACAAAAAACGTTTTAGAAAACAAATCGTGGTTATTCTTTAGACGTAGCAGGGCTACGTCTCTACTGCTGGGGGCGGCAACAGATTTAAGAACCTATATTAAATTAATAATAGTTTTCGAATACCACATCAAAAAAGAGTTCTAAAAATTGCAATAATTAAATTACAATTTTTAGAACTCTAACATTAAAATTTCTAAGAGATTTTCAAAGAAATTTTTGTAAATCTACTCTTGTTCCTCAAGAAAATCGACTAAATCGCCTACAGTATTGATTTTAAAAAGGCGATTATCTGGAATTTCAACATCAAATTGCTCCTCTACCTCCACAATCGACTCTACCAGTTGTAGTGAATTTAACGATAGGTCGTTTTGAAACGATGTTGCACGTGAAATGGCACTAACATCCATTTTACACTTTTCTGATACTATTTGAGCCACTTGCTCATAAATTTTACTGTTTTCCATCTATTTTATCTCGTTTAATTTTTTTTGTTGTTGTTTTTATAAATTCAGAATCTCTAAAATGAACCTTTGATATTCGTTTGTAGTAGGCAATATCTTGATTTATTTTGTCGATTTCTGCTTTTACAACTGCTTTTACATCTTCGATATTATCGGCAGCTGCTCTATCTTCATTTATAAACACCTCTGCTGCTAGTGCGCTCTCTTGACCTAGAGACGAGCCTAAAGCATAGACTACCACCTCTTTAACATAAGGTATGGTATATATATAGCCCTCTAACTCTTCTGGATAGATATTTTTACCGTTTTTCAGTACTATTATATTTTTGATACGACCAGTAATATATAGTTCACCCTTTTTGCCAAGCTTACCAATATCGCCAGTGTGGTACCAACCATCTTTTATCACAGCCGCAGTAGCCTCAGGATTGTTGTAGTAGCCTAGCATCACATTTTCGCCTTTTACTATTACCTCGCCTTCGCCTTCGCTATTTGGTTCAAAAATATCAAGCTCGCAACAGCTTGCTGAGTAGCCACAATGAGCCATATCACTGCTAACACAAGCAATATTTCCCGAAATTAAAGGCGAACACTCTGTAATACCATAACCGATACGGAATTTAAACCCAAAATCTACAAAGCTACGAGCTATAGTCTCTTCGACTTTTGCTCCCCCACAAAATATATTTACAACCCTTCCACCAAGTCCAGCATGAACCTGCTTAAATAATACTCTTCGAATATCAATACCAACTTTTAGAAGTAGATTTGAAAATTTAATCATATTTCTCACTAAATTCTCTTTTCCACCACTACGTATTTTATCCCAAATTGAGTTGTGAAGAGCCTCTGCAATTAGCGGTACAAGTATTAAATCGGTAGGTTTGAAAATTTGGATATTTTGCGAAATATACTTTATACTATTATTAAAAGATGTAGCGCAACCAAGTGCTATAGGGTATAAAAGTCCTAAAGTTAGCTCGTAAGTGTGGTGAAGAGGAAGCAGAGAGAATCTATTTCCTTGAAATTTCACCATATCAAAACAAGCCTTAATATTTGTGATTTGGTTGTTGTGCGAAAGCATTACACCCTTACTTACACCTGTTGTTCCAGATGTAAACACGATTGCTGCAATTTTATAGCGGTCAATTTCGATAGCTTCTATTCGCTCTTGGAAATCATTTTTAGTATAACCCTCGATAAGAGCAGAGGTAGAAATCTCGGTTAGTTTGCTTTTAGGTTTATCGATAATAATTAGTTCACCACCCAAACTCTCCATAATCTCCTTTGCAGGCTCGGCATAAGAGGCAGAATACATCAACATTAGGGCATCGCTCTTTTTATATACAGCCACAATTTCATCGCTTGGAAGCTCTTTGTCTATAGGTACGATTACACAACCTGTCGAAACAGCAGCGAGATATGAAACAACCCAATTATAGCTATTTTCACCCACTAAGGCTATGTGTTTTCCATTTGAATAGCCTCTATCTAAAAGCGAAGCAGCCAATTTTAATATTTGTGTTGTAAATGTATCGAATGTAATGGTATCATACGACACCTTATTACGAATATAAAAGGCATCTCGCTCACTATAGTTTTTTCGAGCATAGAGAACAAGCTCCTTTAAATTAAAATAATTATCCATTTTTCTACATATTTAATAATTTGCAAAGATACGTTAAACTTTTTTATTATCAGCCTTATTTATAACAAAATTATGAAGTTATTTAATTTTGGCATGATTTTTTTATTTATTCCTCTATTTCGGATAAAATATCGTAACTATGCGATTTTCAATATTTTTCAAGAAAAATCGAAAAAATTTGCTCACTTTCAAAACTTTTACTATTTTGCACCGATTTTACAGTTATTTACAAATATGAATAACCTATTTTTTGACAAAATTTAAATAATATACAGTATGCGAAAAGATTTTTATGGTTCAATTTACGAGGTAAATGTACGTCAATTTACTGAAGAGGGAACATTTAATGCTTTTTACAACGAACTTGATCGTTTAAAAAAGCTAGGGGTCGAAACATTATGGTTTATGCCAATATATCCTATTGGTAAACTTAACAGAAAAGGTTCGTTAGGTAGCTACTACTCTATCTCAGATTATAAAGCTATAAACCCAGAATTTGGTAATGCCGACGATTTCCGTCGCATCGTAACACGTGCACATCAACTTCGTATGAACGTTGTTCTTGATATGGTTTGTAACCATACAGCGTGGGATAATGTTTGGCTTACTGAGGAGGATAACAAATCGTGGTATGAGCAGAACGATAATGGCGATATTCTATCTCCATTCGACTGGAGCGATACAGCTAAACTAAACTACTCAAACTCTAAAATGCGTAAAGCTATGATTGAGGCTATGGTATATTGGGTTAAAGAGTTTAAAGTCGATGGCTTCCGTCAAGATATGGCCGGACTTGTACCTCTATCTTTCTGGAAAGAGGCTATAGCAACTGTTCGTAAAGTTAATCCAGAAGCCTATTTCTTAGGTGAGGTAGAATCGGCAGATTTTCATAAAAGAAACCACTTCAACACCTCGTACAGCTGGGAAGTCGGACATATGTTTGAGCATATTGCACAAGGTGCCTACGGAGCTAACGCTCTAAGAGATAGATTAGAATTTGAGAAAAACTCATTCCCAAAATCGGCTGGCAGACTACTATTCACATCTAATCATGACGAAAATTCATGGTCAGGAACTGAGTTTGAGCGTCTTGGTGATGCTGCTAAAACATTTGCAGCCCTAACTTACGTTCTTGATGGTGTACCACTTATATATAGCGGTCAAGAGGCTGGAAACAACCGTCGCCTACAGTTCTTCGAAAAAGATTTAATCGATTGGAGTGGTATCGAAGAGTATACCAAATTCTACGCTGAGCTTAACAAACTTCGCAAAAACAATGCTGCATTAGCTCCTTATGGTAAAGGTGGAAAAATCGTACATATCGACAACTCTCAACCAGAAAATATCCTATCTTTTAAACGTATCACAAAAGAGGGTTCGATTATAGCAATTTTCAACCTTACTCCATACCATGTACAACCTGCTTTCTACGATAAAGCATACAAAGGTGAGTGGAAAAAGCTATTCAACAAACCTCAAACATTAACTGAGGGTGAATATGACCCATTTGGTCCTTGGGAATACAAAATCTACTATAAATAAAAGTTAATTATAAATTATAAATTGTAAATTATAAATTATTAATTAATGGTGAATAATAAATTACTAAGTATTCAAACTCAGCAATTTATCGTTCACCATTTACAATTTATAATTTAAACCCTCACCTGTCCATCTCCAGAAATAACATACTTATAAGTGGTAAGCTCTGAAAGTGCCATAGGACCACGTGCATGCAGTTTTTGCGTACTAATACCAATCTCTGCTCCAAAACCAAACTGTGCACCATCAGTAAAGGCTGTAGAAACATTGTGATATACACAAGCAGCATCTACACAACTCGTAAAAAGAGCCACATTTTCACCATTTTCAGAGATTATACACTCACTATGCTTTGATGAGTATTTTGCGATATGTTCGATAGCCTCCGCTAGCGAAACGACCGTTTTTATCGACATTTTATAATCCAAAAACTCCGTTCCAAAGCTATCAGAAGTGGCATTTTTAAGAAGTTTAGCACTATAATGACCTTGTAAAGCAGCAAAAGAGAGGGAATCAGCAAAAATTTCAACATTTTTTGTCTCCAAAAGCTCACAAATTTGAGGCAAATCGGCAACTCTATTTTTATGAATTATTAACGTATCGAGAGCATTACATACCGAAACTCGCCTACATTTTGCATTAAAAACAATATTTTTCCCTTTTTCACTATCGCCAAACTCATCAAAATAGGTATGGCAAATACCTGCACCTGTTTCGATTACAGGCACAACTGCATTTTCCCTAACAAAATCAATTAATCCTCTGCTTCCTCGTGGAATAATTAAATCGACCTTACCAACAGCTTTTAAAAGCTCATAAGTTGCTGCTCTATCGGTAGGCAAAAGCGCAACTATATCTTCGCACAATCCACACTCTTTAAGAAACTGACGAATAATGCCCACAATTGCCATATTTGAGTTGAAAGCATCGCTTCCACCCTTTAAAAGCGCAACATTTCCCGACTTAAAACAGAGCGAAAAAACATCTACACTAACATTAGGGCGAGCCTCATACACTACTCCTATAACTCCAAATGCAACCGATATTTTTTCGATTTTCATACCATTTGGACGTACAAAGCTATCTAAAATCCTACCTAGTGGCGACTCTAGTAGTGCCACTGAACGCAAATCATTGGCAATTGCCACCACCCTATCAACAGTTAAGAGCAATCTATCGTAAAGTGGATTATCAATAGTGAAATTTGCCAAATCTTTGCTATTTTCCGCAACTATATAATCGGCATAATCGGTTAATCTATCGGCTAGTCGAAGTAAAAAACTATTTTTTTGATGGTCATCTATAAATTGTAGAGCATTTTTCGCCTTGCTACTTCGCTCAAATATCTGCTGTAACATATAATATAGAAACTAAATTTTTATAAATTTTAGGGGGAGTTCTAAATTCTGGATTTTGAGAGACTTTAGAAGTTCAAAAGATTACTCGCCAATATACAAATAATCGTAATGAATAACTGCTCGCATACCCTTAACACCTAAATTTGCTCGGCACGTTATACTATCATAAGCAACCTTTCCTACTCCGATTTTCTCGCCTAAAGGTGATAGAATTGTAACAATATCATCCTTTTCAAAATCTCCAACAACCTCTGTTACTCCAACAAGCAACAAACTTGTAGCCTCTGGGCGTAAAAGTGCCTCATAGGCACCCTTATTTAAAATTAGAGCACCTTTCGAAAATCCATCACTATGAGCAATCCATTTTTTGACCTGCGAAACTTCGCACTCAGCGGCAACAAAACGACTACATAGCGTACTGTCAATATCGTTTACTAAATCGACGATAATATTGTCACGTTTACCATTTGCAACAACCACTTCGATACCCTCATCGGCAACTTTCGTTGCAATTCGTGTTTTTGTAACCATGCCCCCACGTCCAAATTGCGAACGTCCAGCCTGTATATACTCCGACAAATCTCGTTTTTCAGGTAGAATATGTGTTATTACTGAACTTGAAGCATCGTTAGGATTTCCATTAAAAATACCATCTATATTACTTAAAATAATCAATTTATCGGCACCCATCATTGCCGAAATAAGCCCTGAAAGCTCATCATTATCGGTAAACATCAGTTCAGTTACTGATATTGTATCATTCTCATTTACAATTGGTATAACTCCAGATGATAGCATTACGCTCATACAACGTTGCTGATTTAGATAGTGAGTACGTGTCGAAAAGCTCTCTTTTGTGGTAAGCACCTGACCACAAGTTATACCATGTTCACGAAAAAGCTCATAATATCGATTAATTAGCTTCACCTGTCCAACCGAAGAATATAGCTGACGAGCCTCAACAGCATCCAACTTACCCACACCGCCTTTTAACTCGCTTCTACCAGATGCAACAGCTCCAGACGATATTAAAATCACCTCTACACCACTCTTATAAAGCGTTGCTATTTGGTCGACAATAGCTGAAATGCGGGTTACATCTACACTGCCATCTCTACGTGCTATTACATTGCTCCCAATCTTTACAACTACCCTTTTTTTACATATTTTAGCCACTTTTTCCATCTTTATCTGCTTTTTTTAAGCCCATCAATAACAGAGGTTTCAAATCCTCCACTACTCATAGCCTCCAGACCCTTAAATGTAAGACCGCCTTCGGTAGTAACTTTATCAATCTCCTGCTGCGGAAGGGTCATATTTTTGCGAAGTAGCTCCAACGCTCCCTCCATTGTAGCCATAACCATATCACGTGAATCTTGCTCTGAAAAACCCAACTCAACACCCCCTTTTATTGAAGCGTCAATATATTTTAGGGCAAAAGCTATTCCGCATGATGCAAGCGAAGTACCTGCAACCATAAGCGACTCATCAATTATAAAATTCTGACCTAGTGGCTCTAAAATTCGCTTTAAACCCTCCAAGTTAGCATCTGTAGCCCTACAACATGAGATGTAAGTGACACTCTTAGCCAGTGAAATAGCAGTATTAGGAATTACACGATAGATTGTAGGCTTTACACCCTTTCCATTATCGAGCATAGCTGTCAAAGCATTGAAATCAACACCAGCCACAACCGATACAATCGACTGCGAAGAGTAGTCGACAAAATCCTTAATTTGCTCAACAACAGAGGGTAAAATCCAAGGCTTTACAGCTAAAAAAATGTAGTCTGCACCCTTTATCGCCCCAATATTATCGGTAGTACAACGGATAGATGGCACTCTGCTTTCAATAGAAAGCAGAGTGTCTATTGTGCGAGCAGTTACAGTGACATTACGTCCCCTAACTACCCCCTTTTTTATCACTCCAACAGCTATCGCACCTCCAATATTTCCCGCCCCTAAAACTGCTATTTTCATAATTTAAATAATAAATAATTAATAATTATTTATTTACAATTTATAATTTATAATTAATAATTTATAATTAATTCTACCTTTCACTAAGCGTCTTAAACTCCTTAATATCAGCAATATTTTTATATGCAGGGCGTATAATACGCTTACTATTGAAATTAAGTTCCTCGATACGGTGTGTACACCAACCTGCAATACGGCTCATTGCAAAAAGCGGTGTAAATACCTCTTCAGGAAGCCCAATCATCTCATAAACAAATCCAGAATAGAAGTCAACATTTGCACAAACTCGTTTATTTACTTGGTTTCCCTTGAAAATCATAAAATTATCAATTGCTCTCTCTTCAAGAAGCTCTAAAAATGCAAACTCCTCTACTCTACCCTTCTCTCTTGCCAAATCTCGTGCCATCTCTTTAAGAAGCAGAGCACGTGGGTCGGAAATTGTGTAAACAGCGTGTCCAATACCATAAATCAGACCTGTATTATCGTAAGCCTCCTTACGCAACATCTTATTTAGATAGGCATCCACCTCCTCTACATCTGTCCAATTTTCGATATTTACTTTTAGATGGTTAAATTGGTCGATAACCTGCAAGTTTGCACCACCATGAAGGGGACCCTTTAGCGAACCAATTGCAGCAGCAATCGAAGAGTAAGTATCGGTTCCCGACGAGCTAGTTACACGTACTGTAAAGGTAGAGTTGTTACCTCCACCATGCTCTGCATGTAAAATCAAGGCTAAATCTAAAGTCTTAGCTTCCAAATCAGTATACTCACCCTTTAACATATACAAGAAGTTTTCAGCAATCGAAAGCGACTCTTTGGGGTGGTGAATATGAAGCGACATACCCATGCGACTATGCTGTAAGATATTGTAAGCATAGGCAATAATTGTAGGAAAACGAGCAATTAACTCTACTGATTGGCGCACTAAGTTTTCACGAGATGTATCATCAGGATTTTCATCAAAAGTGTACATCTCAAGCACACTTCGAGACAAGATATTCATAATATTTTGACCCTCTAAATCCAAAATATTCATCTTTGTCTTTTGCTCTAAAGGCATAGCAGTATAAAGTAGTTTTTTAAACGATTCCAACTCCTCTACATCTGGCAAGTAACCAGAAAGAAGCAAGAATATTGTCTCTTCAAATCCAAAACGACCCTCCTTTTGCACACCATAAGCCAAATCTTTAACATCGATTCCACGATAAAGCAGACGACCCGGCACAGCCTTTAGTCCTCCCTCTTCCAATCGTTCATAGCCAACAACATCGCCAATGGCTGTCAGCCCTACAAGCACTCCAGAGTGATCTTTATTACGCAAACCACGTTTTACATTATATTTTACAAACAGACTTGGATCTATTTTAGAGGTCTGTTTGATTGTCTCAGATAATTTATATATTAAATACTCTTCTTTCATGATAATAATGATTAATGTATAATTCATAATTGATAATTGATAATTGATAAACAACATCTTCTATCGCAGTTAATTATGAATTATGAATTACGAATTATGAATTAATTTAATTAACTCTTCTGCAAACTCAGAGGTGGTAAGCGACACTCCTCCCTCCTTAAATCGTGCTAAGTCGGCTGTTGCTCTACCCTCGGCAAACATCTTTTCTAACGCAGTTTCGATAGCTGTTGCAGCCTCACTCCAGCCCAAATAGTCAAGCATCATAACCGCTGAAAGCAGTAGAGAACATGGATTTACACAATTTTTACCTGCAATATCGGGTGCAGTGCCGTGAGTTGCCTCAAAAATGGCATGACCTGTCAAATAGTTGATATTTGCCCCTGGTGCAATTCCAATTCCACCCACCATTGCCGCCAATTGGTCGGAAATATAGTCGCCATTTAGGTTTAGCGTAGCAATTACCGAATAGTTTTCGGGTTTTAGAAGCGTATTTTGAAGAAAAGCATCGGCTATACAGTCGTCGACATATAGTTTTCCTTTGCTTATTGCCTCAGCCTTTAACTCTTCGGCTACAGCCTCACCACTGCTCTTTTTAGCAGCATCATACATATTGCGAGTAAATACCTTATCGGCATATTGCGACTCTATCACTCCATAACCCCATTTTTTGAATCCTCCCTCAGTAAATTTCATAATATTTCCCTTATGAACTAAGGTTAGTGTTGGAAGTTTTCGCTCTAGTGCATACTCTACAGCCGCTTTTACTAGTCGCTCTGTACCCTCTTTCGATACAGGCTTTACTCCAAACGAAGAGGACTCAGGGAAACGTACCTTTGTAACGCCCATTTCAGTGGTCAAAAATTTTAGAAATTTTGCAGCCTCAACTGTTCCATTTTCCCACTCAATACCTGCATAAATATCTTCGGTATTTTCACGAAAAATGTGCATATCCACCTTTTGAGGCTCTTTTAGTGGCGAAACCACCCCTTTATACCACCTTACAGGACGTAGACAAACAAAAAGATCTAACTCTTGGCGAAGTGCAACATTTAGTGAGCGCATTCCGCCGCCAATGGGAGTTGTCAGTGGTCCTTTAATACCAACTCTATACTCTTTAAACGCCTCCATTGTCTCAGTGGGGAGATAACTTCCCGTCGTGTTAAACGACTTTTCACCAGCCAAAATCTCTAACCAGTCGATTTTCTTCTCTCCAGCGTAACACTTTTCAACAACACTATCGACAATTTTTCTCATAGCGGCTGTCACCTCAACACCAACGCCATCACCCTCAATAAAAGGGACAGTTACTGTGTCGGGAACAACCATTGCTCCATCTTTAAACTCAATCTTTGCCATCTTCTTATATTTTATTTTCCCGTAAATTTTTACCTTAAAATCACGAATTATGAATTAAACCCCAAAGCACTCCCAGCCTTAAACCACTCAATCTGTAGCTGATTGTAGGTGTGCTGAACCTTAATATAATTAAACGTTCCATCGCTATGAGATAGTAAAATCTCTAGTTCTCTGCCCACTGCAATCTCATCAATACCCAAAATCGAAACTCTATCATCTTCTCTAACCTTTTCGTAATCATCCTTATCCACAAATGTAAGAGCGAGCACACCCTGTTTCTTTAGGTTTGTCTCATGTATACGAGCAAACGACTTAACTACAATAGCTTTAACATTTAGAAAGCGTGGCTCCATTGCAGCATGTTCACGTGACGAACCCTCTCCATAGTTCTCTTCGGCAAATACAACCGAACCGATTCCATTGCTCTTATAGGCTCTTGCCACACTACTTACTGCATCATACCCACCTGTTACAATATTTAAAACCTTATCTGTCTCACCATTAAAGGCATTTACCGCCCCCATCAACATATTATTTGAGATATTGTCGAGGTGTCCTCTATATTTAAGCCATTTGCCTGCCATTGATATGTGGTCGGTAGTACATTTACCTTGAACTTTAATAAGCATTGCCATTTGGTTAAACTCTTCTGCTTTAAAAGGGGCAAATGGAGCCAATTTTTGAAGCCTTTCCGACTTAGGCGATATTATCACCTCAATATCTGAGCCATCAGCAGCTGGCGCAACATAACCATTATCCTCCACTTTCATGCCATTTGTAGGCAAAGCATCACCGCAAGGTGCATCTAACATTACACTACATCCCTCTCTATCAAAAAGCGAGTCGGTAAGCGGATTAAACGTTAAATCGCCAGCAATAGTCATAGCCATTACCATTTCGGGCGAAGCCACAAAGGCATAAGTGTTTGGATTACCATCGGCACGCTTAGCAAAGTTGCGATTAAACGATGTTACAATCGAATTTGGACGAGTGTTGTCGTCAATATGTCGCTTCCACTGTCCAATACATGGTCCGCAAGCATTTGTCATGATTACACCCCCTATCGACTCAAAAAGATCGATAAATCCATCACGTTTTGCAGTGTCATACACCTGTTGTGAACCTGGATTTATAATTAGCGATGCCTTTATCTCAATATTTTTGTCGATTGCCATCTTCGCAATTGAAGCTGCTCGGCTTAAATCTTCGTAAGAAGAGTTTGTACACGAACCTATAAGCCCCACCTCCATTTTTCGAGGATACCCTTTTTCTTTTACTACCTTTGCAAAATCTGAAATCATATTTGCAGCATCGGGTGTAAACGGACCATTAAGGTATGGCTCTATTTCACTAAGATTTATCTCGATTACTCTATCATAATATTTTTCTGGTTCACTCTCCACCTCGCTATCAGCCTTTAAAAGCCCTTCGACCGCTTTTGCTGCCTCCACAACTTCACTACGACCTGTTGCCACAAGATATTTAGCTATATTTTCATCGTAAGGGAAGATAGAGGTAGTTGCCCCCACTTCAGCTCCCATATTACAGATAGTAGCCTTACCTGTTGCCGACAAAGAGGCTGCACCACTACCAAAATATTCGATTATGGAGTTGGTACCACCCTTTACAGTAAGTATTCCTGCAAGTTTTAGGATTACATCCTTTGCCGAACACCAGCCACTAAGCTCTCCTGTAAGTTTAACACCGATTATTTTAGCCATTTTAAGCTCCCAAGCCATACCTGCCATAACATCTACAGCATCGGCACCACCAACACCAATGGCAATCATGCCCAAACCTCCTGCGTTAGGGGTATGCGAGTCGGTTCCTACCATCATCCCACCGGGGAAGGCATAGTTTTCCAACACCTCTTGATGTATAATTCCTGCTCCAGCACTCCAAAAACCAATACCATACTTATTTGCAGCAGATTTTAAAAATTGGTACACTTCGCTGTTTATATCCTTTGCCTTTGGTAAATCTATAGCAACACCTAAATCTGCTTCAATAAGATGATCGCAATGTACGGAAGTTGGAACAGATGTTTTACTACGCCCTGCATTCATAAATTGTAGAAGTGCCATTTGCGCCGTTGCATCTTGCATCGCTACCCTATCAGGAGCAAAATTTACATAATCTTCGCCTCGTTTGTAACTATCTACTTTGCTACTATCATACAGATGTGAATACAAAATTTTTTCTGCCAATGTCATTGGACGTTTTAACACCTCACGAGCCTTCTCTACCCTGCTCAACATACCATCGTATATTGATAAAATCATCTCTAAATCAAACATATCATTATGCGCTATAAGTTATCTAAATCGGAATAATCCACTTTTCATGCGAATAAAGGTTTAAGATTTTTGAGCTATTTTGAGCTATTTTTGCAATCCGAGTTGTATAAAAATAACTTTTGTTAATGCTTTTTTAGAAAAAGCACGCCCTTTGGGCTGGCAAAAATCGTTCGTTTCCACTCACGGCTTCGCTCCGCTCGCTAAAAGCGGAAGAAGGTTCTTCAAACCTTTATTGGCATTTTTCACAAATCTAAAAAATATTTTTTTAAAAACACAACGATTTTAAATTTTTCACATTTACACTCCTTAACTGTTAAAATTCAGAAAGTTATGATTTCTAAGCAGATTTTTACAGGATTTTAATTTTTTAAAACTTATAAGTTTTGAATAATTATAAAACAATAGTCATAAATTTCAATATTATAAAATTTCATAATATTAAAATTTTTTAATATTTTTTTCACAAAAAATTTATTTTTTCACAAAAAAAAGAAAAAATCTATTTATTACTTTTCAAATCGTCAATTTGTTGATTTTTTGTTGATTTTCAACAAAAAATGATTATTTTCACATTAATTAATAATAATCTAAAAAAATATTATATATTTGCTTATTGAAATTCAGTTTTCGATAAAAAAGCGTAATTTTTTGCTTTTTGCATCAAATAGAGTGCGGAAACACTCTATTTATTTAAAAAATAACATTATGAGTGAACTATTTTGTGTAATAATGGCAGGCGGTATAGGAAGCCGTTTTTGGCCACTAAGTAGAGAGGATAAACCCAAACAATTTATTGATATTTTGGGTACAGGCAAGAGTTTTATTCGACAAACATACGAACGTTTTAGCCCCTTTGTAAAGGACGAAAATTTTTTGGTGGTAACTAGTAGCCGTTACAAAAGTCAAGTTTTGGAACATATTCCAGAGCTAAAAGAGAGTCAAATTCTTTGCGAAGCGATGCGTCGAAATACAGCACCTTGCATTGCCTATGCAGCCTATAGAATAGCATCTATTTGCAGCGATGCAACTATGGTTGTAGCACCATCCGACCATCTAGTTACAAATAGCAGAGAGTTTGAGAGAATAGTAAAAAAGGCGGTAGATTTTGCCGAAAAAAGTCAAAACCTTATGACTATCGGTATAAAACCATCTCGACCAGAGACAGGCTATGGATATATTCAGATTAGTGCAGAGACAGCTCACGAAGCAGAGATTAGCACAGTTAAGACTTTTACCGAAAAACCCGATTTGGAGCTTGCTAAGGTGTTTGTCAGTAGTGGCGAATTTCTTTGGAACTCTGGAATCTTTATTTGGAGTCTACAAGCAATCAAAAATGCCCTTAAAGAGCATACTGCCGATGTAGATGCACTCTTTGCTAGTGGCAAAGATGTTTACAACACCGAAAATGAGCAAAGTTTTGTAGATAAAATATATCCAGAGTGTAGAAATGTATCTATCGACTATGGAGTAATGGAAAAGGCTCACAATGTAAGCGTAATTTCTGCCGATTTTGGTTGGTCTGATATAGGCACATGGAGTTCGCTTTACGAACACTCAACTCTCGATGAAAATGGCAATAGCAGAGACGAAAATAGCACACTTCTGTATAATTGCGAGGGATGTGTTGTAAGAAGCTCTGAGGGTAAAGTTGTGGTTGTCGATGGATTAAAAGATTATATTGTTGTGGATAGTGATGATGTTATTTTGGTGACTCCGCTATCTAAGGAGCAGCAAATAAAAGAGTACGTAGACGATATACGTCAAAAAAAAGATGGAAAATATCTGTAATAATGGATAAAATAATAGATAAAGCCTTAGCATTAAAGCCTCTTACGAATTGGGAGGCTTTAATGCTTTTTCAAAAACTTCCTCTTTCAGAGCTTCTGCTTCTAGGTGATAAAATACGATATATTTTTCACCCTAAAAACGAAGTTTCATGGCAAATTGATAGAAATGTAAATATTACAAATGTGTGCGTAGGTTCATGTAAGTTTTGTAATTTTCATTGCAGGCTATCAGAAAGAGAAAAAAGCTATATCACCACTATTGATAGCTACAAAGAGAAGATAGATTATATGTTAACTCTCTGTGGCGACCAACTTCTATTGCAGGGAGGTATGCACCCTAAGCTAAAGATAGATTTCTACGAAAATCTATTTAGTGAACTAAAATCGCTATATCCTAAGGTGCGACTTCATGCACTTGGAGCACCAGAGGTGTTTCATATTGCTAAAATCAGCTCAATATCTGTAGAAGAGTGTTTAGAGAGGTTGGTTAGTAGTGGATTAGACTCTCTCCCCGGAGCTGGAGCCGAGATTTTAGACGATAAAATCCGAAAAACCGTATCTCCAGGCAAATGCAGTGCAACCGAGTGGCTAGAGGTGATGAGAGCAGCTCACAAAATCAATCTTCCCACCTCTGCAACTATGATGTATGGTCATATAGAAGAGGATATTCATATAATTGAACATCTTATTAAACTCAGAGATTTGCAGAATGAACGCCCAGAGGGAAGCTACGGATTTTTAGCATTTATTCCATGGGTATGTTGCACTTACGGCACTAAACTAGCCAAAGAGTTTGATATTAAGAGTCCAACATCAGAAAAATATCTACGTATAATAGCCATAAGCCGAATTGTGCTTAACAATATCAACAACATACAAGCAAGTTGGCTAACAATGGGGCGAAATTTGGCAACACTAGCACTACATAGCGGAGCTAACGATTTAGGTTCTATTATGATTGAAGAGAATGTTGTGGCATCGGCTGGAATTACAAATAAGATGGACGAAAATATGATGAAAAAGACAATCATATCGGCTGGATTTACCCCTTTTCTTCGTAATCAGCTTTATGAAAGACGAGAGGGGGTTAATTATAAATTATAAATTGTAAGTTATAAATTGTAAATTATGCATTATGAATTAAAACAAGGACTACGTATTAAAAGATTATAATTATGAAAAAATTACTAACAGTTGTGTTGCTGTGCTTTGCATTTGTGGCAGCAGCGAAAGAGAAGAAACCTCTAATTTTAATTTCATCCTACTACGAGGATGACAAAGAGCAGGTACATGTAGGTCAGTCGTACTACAAGGCTGTTGAACGTGCAGGAGGCATACCTCTAATTATGCCAATTACCGACAACGAGGAGATTATTGAAAGCTATGTTGATTTGGCAGACGGGGTGATAATTATTGGTGGAAACGACGTTACACCATCGCTTTATGGGGCTAAAGAGCATCCTAAATTGGAAAAAACTGTTAAGGTGCAAGACGACTCGGATATGTTGCTTATCAAAGCACTAAAAGATAGCAAAGTACCCGTTTTAGCAATCTGTAGAGGTGCTCAGCTTACAAATGTTGCATAAAGCTAGATATATTC
>JAWXTR010000071.1:0-17004 GCA_044433365.1 Rikenellaceae bacterium | reverse complement strand
GGGACACAAGGATTTTCAGTCCTTTGCTCTACCAACTGAGCTATGGCACCATCATTTTGTAATGTTTGTTTCTCATTACGGTTGCAAAGGTAGGGATTATTTTTTAATTTCCAAATTTTTTTGAGATTTTTTGTGATAAAAATTAATTTATATTTCTATTAGTGATATAATACATTGAAAGGAAATAATGTAGGGTTGGATTATAAAAATATTACAATTTTTCATTGTTTTCTTGTAATTGTGATAATTTAGTTATGGGGAGTTTTAAATTCTGGATTTTGCGAGATTTTAGAAGTTCCCTTATGATTTTTAAGCTTGGGGATAATCATTTAATAGGTATTTTTTTGGGAAATGCTATTATTTTTAACAAAATTTGAGCTGACACTAATAATTTTTATTACCTTTGGGGTGTAATTTTAAAAATTTTATTATGAACATTGCTGTTGCTCAAATAAATAGTCGTATTGGAGATATTTCCTATAATAGTGACTTAATTATTAAGAATATCAACTCTGCTTTGGATGAAGGTGCTGATTTAATAATTTTTCCAGAATTTGCACTTTCTGGCTCACCACTTATGGGGGTAATTTCGAGTGCTGATTTTATCGATAAATGTTATGCTGCACTTGAGGATATTGCCCTAGCTGCTAAGGATATTAACGTTCTGATTGGTATGCCAACTGAGAGTGGTGACGACTTTTTTTCGAGTGTTGCCTACATTAACAAGGGTAAGATTTCTTCGTTTTTTAGCAAAGCGATGATTGACTCTCCTCTCGAAAAATGCTATATCAAGGGTATTGACTCTGTCGATTATAACGATGAGTCGGAGGATGAGGATAGCGAAATTCCAATGAATATAGTAACCATAGATGGTACAAGATTTTTAGTTGTAATTGGTGAAGATTTAGATTATATTGATGAAATTGATAAATCTTTAAAAGTATCGGCTATTATCTCAATTTGCAATCCAATTTATGTGCGAGACGCAATTATAGAGGAGTATGAGGTGCTATCAGAGGCGGCAAAATCGTTTAGATTACCAATTATTCGCTGCTCGCAAGTGGGTGGTAATGCAGCATCATTTGTTAATTTTGGTGGTTCGTCGGTTGTTAACAAAAATGGCGAGATACTTTCTGCTGCGAAATGTTTTAAAAGCCAGCTGATTCATTTTGATTATGATAATATCGGCAAAATGAAAGGAATTAACGACGATTTACTTCGTAGAAAAAGAATTAAAGATAACTATAGTGCACTAAAATTGGCTCTAACCGATTTTCTTGAAAAGCAAAATTTGAAAAAAGCAGTTGTAGGGCTTTCTGGTGGTATAGATTCAGCTGTCGTTGTAGCATTAGCAGTAAAATCACTTGGAGCAGAGAATGTTACAGCTATTTTAATGCCTTCGAAATTCTCGTCTCAAGGCTCTGTTGATGATTCAGTGGAAATGGCTCAGATGTGTGGTATTAAATATCATATTTTACCAATTGGCGATGCTTACGAAAGTATGATTTCTACTTTAAATCCTGTTTTTGGAGATATGCCTTTCTCTGTTGCAGAAGAAAATCTTCAAGCTCGCCTTAGAGGTACACTTTTAATGGCTTATTCAAATAAATTTGGTGATATTGTTTTAAATACATCAAACAAGAGCGAATGTGCTGTTGGGTATGGTACACTCTATGGTGATACAAACGGCTCTTTGTCGCTTCTAGGCGATTTATATAAAGATGAAGTTTATGAATTGGCATTTTTTATCAATAATTTAGACAAGGAGCTGATTCCTGCTCAAATTATTGATAAAGAGCCTTCTGCTGAGCTTCGCCCAGACCAAAAGGATAGTGATTCATTGCCTCCATACGACCAACTTGACGAGATGTTAAGACTACTTATCGACGAGAGAATGTCGGTGTTGGAGTGTGTAGCCGAAGGGTTTAATGTAGATGTTGTTACAAAAGTTACAAAACTTATTGCAGCAGCTGAGCATAAGCGTCACCAACTACCTCCTACTGTTAAGATGTCGAGTTCAACGCTTTCGATGGATAGAGTTATGCCACTTGCAGCTAAACTATTTTAGTTATGTCGCAAATTGAGCATAAAGGCGTAATAAAATCTATTGAAAAAGATAGAATAGTGGCTGAAATTCTTGTAAGCTCTGCTTGCGAGAAGTGTCACCTCCACGGTGCATGTCACGGTTCGTCGGAAACGGAGAAAAGAGAGGTCGAAATAACGGAAAAAGAGGCAAAAAATTATGTTATTGGTGAAGAAATTACACTTTTTTTTGCTAAGAAAAATGGTGCTTTTGCAGTTGCTTTAGCCTATATCATTCCTCTGATTATCTGTGTTTTAGCTATCTATTTCTTATTGGAATATGGTGTGAGCGAACCACTTGCAGCCTTAATTTCATTAGCCTCTATTATTATGTATTTCATAATTTTGTATTACTTTAGGGGCAAAATTGGGTCAAAAATTGAAATTAAAATTAAGAAATAACCGATATTTTTTCATAAATTTAACATGATTTATTCACAAAAAATTGGTGTTAAATATTGCTTAAATTTCTACGCTTTTTGTTGATTTATGTAATCTACAAACAAGATTAATCTAAAAGATTAAGTAGTGTAAAACAATTATTGCCATATTCTTAATAGCACTCTTGGAGCGATATTTTTCACTATTAAATCTCAATATAGAACCACTATATTTTCGATTCAATAGCAAAAAATCTCATCTCCAATAGCACTATTAAAAATACACCAATAATTATTTTACCCTACTTATAAAGAAAAAATTTAGAAATAATGAACGAAACATTTATTTTTACAGTTGTCACTCTTTGTGCATTAGGTGGAGTTGCAGCAGTTGTGCTCTATATTGTTGCACAAAAATTTAAAGTTTATGAAGATCCTCGTATCGATGAGGTAGAGAAAATGCTACCTGGAGCAAATTGCGGGGGTTGTGGTTACCCTGGTTGTAGAGGTTTGTCGGATGCGCTTGTTAGTAGCGACAATATCGACAATCTTTTTTGCCCTGTAGGTGGTGGAGATACCATGAAGGCTATTGCTACCTATTTAGGTAAGGCAGCAGCTGTAAAAGAGCCTCAAATTGCAGTTGTAAAATGTAATGGAAATTGCGATAAACGCCCTCGTACTAATGTGTATGATGGTGCAAAATCGTGTGCTGTTGCTGCATCGCTTTATGGTGGCGAAACAGGCTGCTCGTATGGCTGTTTAGGTCTTGGCGACTGTGTGTCGGTGTGTAAATTTGGGGCACTTTCTATCGACCCTGAAACTAAACTCCCTGTTATAGATGAAGAAAAATGTACCGCTTGTGGAAAATGTGCTGACGCTTGTCCTAAGATGGTTATTGAGCTTCGTAAAAAAGGTCCTAAAGGTCGTAGAATATATGTAAATTGCTCTAATAAAGATAAAGGGGCTGTTGCTCGTAAGGCTTGTAGTGCTGCTTGTATTGGTTGCGGTAAATGTGTTAAAACTTGTCCATTTGGAGCTATCACGCTTGAAAATAATTTGGCTTATATCGACCCTGCTCTATGTAAACTATGTAGAAAATGTGCAGAGGCTTGTCCTACTGGTGCAATTGCTCAAGTAAATTTCCCTCCACGTCCTCCAAAGAAAGAGGGTGAAGAGGTGGCAAAACCTAAAGTTGCGCCTAAAGCTGCTGAGCCAAAAGCTACTGAGACAAAAGTTCAAGATGTTAAAGCTACAGAACCAAAGGCTACTGAAATAACAGTAGAGAGCAAAGCTGAGTAGTATATTTTAAAAACGATATAGACTATTTTAGAAGTTTCTCCTTAATACGTCAATAAAGGTTTGAAGAACCTTCTTCCTCATTTTGCGAGCGGAGCGAAGCCGTGAGTGGAAACGAACGATTTTTGCCAGCCCTTTGGGCGTGCTTTTTTTAAAAAAGCATTAACAAAAGTTATTTTTATATAACTCAGATTGCATAAATAGCTCAAAATAGCTCAAAAATTTCAAACCTTTATTCGCATTTAATATATATATTAAGTTATGTTAAAACATTTTAAAATAGGCGGTATTCATCCGCCAGAGAACAAAATGAGTAAAACATCGGCAATTGAAGTTTTGCCGATTCCTACAAAGGTTGTAATTCCGTTATCTCAACATATCGGTGCGCCTGCTAATGCTACAGTTGCAAAGGGCGACAAGGTAAAAGTGGGCGACGTTATTGGTGAGGCTGGTGGTTTTGTATCTGCTAATATCCACTCTTCTGTAAGTGGTACAGTTGCATCTGTTGAGATGGTGGCTGACTGCTCGGGAGTGAAAAAAATGTCGGTAGTCATCAATGTAGAGGGTGACGAGTGGCGTGAGGATATTATTCGTGACAAATCAATCGCTAGAGAGTGTAATCTTTCAAAAGAGGAGATTGTAAAGAAAGTATCTGCTGCTGGTATTGTTGGTATGGGTGGCGCAACTTTCCCTATGAGTGTAAAACTTTCAATCCCAGAGGGCAAAACAGCTACTGCTCTCGTTATTAATGGTGTAGAGTGTGAGCCTTATCTTACCGCCGACCACCGCCTAATGTTAGAGCGTGGCGAAGAGATGCTTGTCGGTGTTGAAATTCTATGCAAAGCGATTGGAGTAAACAAAGCATATATTGGCATTGAAAACAATAAGCCTGATGCAATAGCTCATCTTCAATCTATCAACAAAAACAGCTCAATCGAGATTGTTCCTCTAAAAGTTCAATATCCACAAGGCGGTGAAAAGCAGCTTATTGATGCAGTAATGGGACGTCAAGTGCCATCGGGTGCTCTTCCTGTTGATGTTGGGGCTGTGGTGCAAAACGTTGGTAGTGCATTAGCAGTTTATGAGGCAGTTCAGAAAAATAAACCGCTTTTTGAGCGTATTGTAACTGTAACAGGTAAAACCGTTAAGGAGCCTAAAAATCTATTGGTTAGAATTGGTACTCCAGTGTCGGCTTTAATGGATTTTTGTGGCTATGACGATGAAAATACAGAGAAAGTTATCGGTGGTGGACCTATGATGGGACGTGCTATGTGTAACGTAGATGGTCCTATTGCTAAAGGTTCGTCGGGAGTACTTTTAATAAATAAAGAGGAGGCTCGTCGTAATGATACCTCTACATGTATCCGTTGTGGCAAGTGTGTGGATGTATGCCCTATGGGGTTAGAGCCTTATATTATTGCGCTTTTATCGAGAAAAAGAATGTTTGAAGAGAGTATGGAGTATATTCCAAACGACTGTATTGAGTGTGGATCGTGTTCATACACCTGCCCTGCATCGCTTCCGCTTTTAGACAATATTCGTATTGCTAAAGGTGAAGTAATGAAGATGTTAAGAGCGAAAAAATAGATATTTTAGGAGGTTTAAAACCTACACTTCTATATCCAGAATTTAAAACTCTCCTATCGTTAATAATTATATTATAATAGTTTAGCTATGATAAATAAATTAGTTGTATCGCCTTCACCACACATAAAAGGTAAGGTAACAACATCGCATCTAATGCGAGATGTGATTATTGCACTACTTCCAGCATTTGTAGTGTCGATTATCTTCTTTGGAATTAAAGCTCTAATCGTTACTTTAGTAGCGGTTGTATCGGCAGTAGCTTTTGAATATTTAATTAGTCGATTTTTATTAAAATCTACACCAACAATTTGCGACTATTCGGCTGCTCTTACAGGTCTACTACTAGCCTTTAATCTTCCACCCGAAATTCCACTTGGAATGGTTATTTTAGGTTCGTTAGTGGCTATTGGAGTTGGTAAAATGTCGTTTGGAGGTCTTGGCAACAATCCTTTTAATCCTGCACTTGTGGGACGTGTATTTCTTCTAATATCGTTCCCTGTTGCAATGACAAGTTTTTCGGCAACCTCTATCTCTCCAGATGCACTTTCAGGTGCCACACCTTTAGCATTTATGAAAGAAGCAATCAAGAGTGGTACTCCAATTTCTGAACTAATGCCAAATTTCTCTTACACCTCTATGATACTTGGAGATAAGGCTGGTTCGCTTGGTGAGGTAGGTGCCCTTGCGCTTTTATTAGGTTTTGTATATTTGCTTTGGAGAAAAGTTATTACATGGCATATCCCAATTTTTGTACTTGGTACGATTGCTATTTTTAGTGGAGTGCTTTGGGCGGTAGATTCTCAGCAGTTTATCTCGCCTATATTCCATGTTTTTAGTGGAGGTGCAATTTTGGGTAGTGTATATATGGCTACCGACTATGTCACTTCCCCTATGAACAAGAAAGGTATGGCAATCTTTGCAATTGGTATCGGACTGATTACTGTTATTGTACGTACTTGGGGAGCATATCCAGAGGGTATTTCGTTCGCCATTCTAATTATGAATGCAGCAACACCACTTATCAACAAATATACAAAACCAAAACGTTTTGGTGAGGTTAAAAAGGCAAATTAATTTAAATAATCACTAAATGAGTTTATTTTTAATTTTTTAAAATAAACTCTACTAAAAACAAAAATCAGATGGAATCAAGTTTGAAGAATATGGTTATGGTATTGGTGGTTATTACACTAATAGCATCAGCTTCAGTAGGAGCTATCTACCAATTCACCAAAGAGCCTATTTTAGCGGCAAAAGAGGCTAAGTTGAATGCTGCGATTGTTCAAGTATTACCTCAGTTTACTGAACTTCAAGAGTCAAAAAATATCGATATTGATGGTGAAAATGTTGTGATTTACCCTGCTGTAAACGGTAGCGAAGTTGTAGGTTATGCTGTTGAGAGTTTTTCTAAAAATGGCTTTGGCGGAGTGATAAAAGTGCTTGTAGGCTTTGAGTGCGACGGTACAATCTTCTCAACTGAGGTTATCTCACATGCCGAAACACCAGGTCTAGGCGACAAAATGGATAAAAATAAGAGCGATTTTTCGGCTCAGTTTAAAGGTAAAAACCCAGAGACGTTTAAAGTGTCAGTTAAAAAGGATGGGGGCGATATTGATGCTATTACAGCTGCAACAATCTCTTCACGTGCCTATGCTGACGCAATAAACAACGCATATAAAGCATTTCAACAAGCAAAATAGTGACTGTTATGAGTAAATTAAATATTTTAACAAAAGGAATTGTAAAAGAGAATCCAATTTTTGTTCTTCTCTTAGGAATGTGTCCTACACTAGGAACTACAACCTCTGCAATGAATGGTATGGGAATGGGTGCTGCTACTATGTTTGTGCTTATTATGTCGAATATCGTAATTGCAGCTATCAAGAATCTTATCCCCGATAAGGTGCGTATCCCTGCATTTATCGTAGTTATTGCATCGTTTGTAACAGTAGTACAGCTATGTATGGAGGCCTATTTGCCATCTTTGTACGAAACTTTAGGTCTGTTTATTCCACTAATTGTAGTAAACTGTATTATCTTAGGTCGTGCCGAAGCTTTCGCTGCTAAAAACAACGTTTTTGACTCAATGTTAGATGGTATCGGTATCGGTTTAGGCTTTACACTATCGCTAACTCTTCTAGGTGCTGCTCGTGAAATACTAGGTAGTGGCTCAATTTTCGGAATGAAATTTATAGAAGGTGATGGTATGTTGATTTTCGTACTTGCACCAGGAGCATTTATTGCACTAGGTTATCTTCTAGTATTATTCAATAAAGTATTTAAAAAATAGTAGATTATGGAATATTTTATCATTATAATTGGTGCAATATTTGTAAATAATATTGTCCTTTCTCAATTCTTAGGAATCTGCCCTTTCTTAGGGGTTTCAAATAAAGTATCTACATCACTCGGTATGGGTGGAGCAGTTACATTTGTAACTACCATTGCTGCTATCGTAGCTTTTGTGGTTCAATACTACGTATTAGAGCCGCTAGGAATAGAGTATATGCAGACTATTGTGTTTATTCTGGTTATTGCTGCTCTTGTTCAGATGGTAGAGATTATGCTTAAAAAATTAAGCCCTGCTCTTTATCAAGCATTGGGTGTATTCCTTCCACTTATCACAACAAACTGTGCTGTACTTGGTGTTGCGATATCGTTAGTTCAAAAAGAGCTTAGCCTTATGGAGAGCGTTGTGTTTGCAATCGCTACAGCTATAGGTTTTACTCTATCATTAGTGCTTTTTGCTGGTCTACGTGAGCGTTTAGAGCTTGCAGATATACCTCAAGCATTTAAAGGCATACCGATAGCACTTATAACAGCTGGTATTCTTGCTATGGCATTTATGGGTTTCTCTGGTTTAGTGTAGCTTACTTGCAGAATTTTTTTGCATAAGGGAGTTCTAAAATCTATCAAAATCCAGAATTTAGAACTCCCCAGAAGTTAAAATTTGGTCGTTTTGGAAATAGGTTAATTCACTTTAACCTATTTTTTTTGGGTCATTCGCAAAACCCAAATCTAAAACCTCAAAGTAAAAAATCGAACAAAATCAATTAAATTATTAGAACTCCCCATAATTTATTAACCATATCTTTATGCTGATATTCAATTGATTAGAATAAACTTCTATTTTGAATAAAAAAAGTTGTCGAATAATTTGGAATTTTAAAATAAAACCACTACTTTTGCACCATCTTAAAAAGGAACGGTTCCGTAGCTCAGTTGGATAGAGCAACAGATTTCTAATCTGTAGGTCATAGGTTCGAACCCTATCGGAATCACTTTTGTAAACTCTAATAGCCTATTTTATAGGCTGTTAGAGTTTTCTTTTTTCTATTTTTGTCAGTAAAATGTCAGTAATTAAGGCTCATTCTCAAAATCTGTTGCCACCCCTCTCAAACAAGCAATTTTTCAATTCGGTAAAAGAAAAACGTTAAAGATTTAACACCTCTAAGACGATGTCTAAAATCTTTGATTTTTGAGTTAAGAGCTTCGGCTCTAGGGTTAGAGAATCCAGCGAAAAAATAGTTTAAAATTCTATCGTGATGATCCTTGAAAGTGTTTTTAACGGTTGAAAAATGCCCCTCTTTATCGTGTTTGTCTACATATTCATACCAAGTTGCTAATTTCCCTTTAAAATATGCTTTAAGATACTGGTTCATTCTCAAAATCTGTTGCTATAAATTACAATTTATAAAGGGTCATTCGCAAAACCTATATTAAGTTATCTTACAATTAGTTCCATACCTAAAAAAACTCCGAATTACCTCCATTTTTGCACAAAAGTGCAAAATGGAGGTAATAAAAAACTATATTTAACACTTTTTAAGAAAAGGTGAACAAAAACACGCCTTCAGTGGTTCTTCGAGACCACTGAGCGCACAATTTATTTCAAAAATTGTGCGGCAAATCCGCAAAAAGGGTTTTGCCTATGAATCGGTTATAGACGGTGGATGCAACCTGTGTTCGGTTTTAGACGTTGAACCCAACGTCTCTACGGGGTGATACTGAACCCAGCAATTATGCATAATAAATTGAAAATTACTTTTCTTAAAACTCCCATTAACAATACTTTCGTTCTAGTTGTCCTCCTAGTTTTTTAAATTCACCGACTGTAATACCATAATATTTTTTAAATGAATTAGAGAGGTGGCTACTATCTGAAAAGCTTAAAGTGTAGGCTATTTCTTTTAATGATTTGTCGCTATGCAGAATGTATGTCTCTGCTATTCGAAGCTTTGCACGTACTATGTATTCTCCAAAATTGATTCCAGCATGTTTTTTAAAATAATCGGAAAAATAACCTTTAGAAATTCCAAATTTGTCGGCTATAGCATCGATTTTTAGCCTCTCATTATCCATTAGATGTGTGCCAATATATCTAATAATCATACTAAATCTGCTATCGCTATGACTCATACACTCTGCAAATCGAAGTTCAATATTTCTAGCTAAAATATTGAGAATAGAGCTAACATTTGCCAATATGATACCCTTTGAATATTTATCAGAGTTAAGATATTCACGATATATGGATATTATAGACGATTTTATATATTGTCGTTCCTGTTCAGAGGTGATTATATCGCCAGGAACACGATTGTAGTTAGCTAAAATATAGGAGATATTTTCAAACCATTTGTTATAATCTGCAGAGTTATTATCGTTGCGAAAATATAGATCACAAAAACGTATAACATAACATTTTGTACTCTCTACTATCTTAAAAGAGTGACAATTAAGAGGTGGAAGCAGAAAAATATTTCCAGCTTTATATTCAAACTCATTGTAATTTATACATTGGCTGCCACTACCATTTTCGATATAAATTATCTCAAAAAAGTTGTTTTTATAGGCTCTTTTCACCCAGTTTGTAAGCTCCAATACCTCAACTTCAAAAATCTGTTTTAAATTATTTATATCCATTTTTATTGTATTTAAATCAGTTTATTTTTACAAAAATAGGTAAAAACCTCCGCTTTTCCCGATTTTTCTATAAAATTTAACCAATTTTCTATAAAAAGTTCAATTAATACTGATTTTAATACAATATATTCCATTAAAATTAGCATTATCTTTGCAAAAGAAAAATTAAAGAAGGAAAGCTTCGAAAGTTAGAATTTAGAAGTTACATAAAATTAATATATATACTATTATGGAAGCAATTGAAATGATTAAAGAGCGCAGAAGTGTGCGAAGTTACAAAAATGAAAAGGTTAGCCGTGAATTAATGAGCGAAATTGTAGAGATTAGCCGTTGGTCGCCATCTTGGGCAAATTTCCAAGTTGCTCGCTACACAATTGTAGATGATGAGGCTGTAATTAAACAAATCTACGAAAAAGGCGTAAACGGATTTGCATATAATATGAACACTTTAAAAAATGCTAAAGGGGTGATGGTGTTAAGCTATGTTAAGGGTAAAAGTGGTAAAGTAGACGAAAACTCTTATGCAACTTCAAAAAGCAACCAGTGGGAGATGTTTGACGCAGGCATAGCTTGTCAAACTTTTTGTCTTGCAGCTCATGCTAAAGGGGTTGGAACCTGTATTTTTGGAATTATCGACGATAAAGCCATTGCAGAGATTATATCGCTACCAGAGGGCGAAACAGTAGCTTCAATCATAACATTCGGTTACGAAGAGGGCAACCACGCTGCCGCTACACCACGTAAATCGGTTGATGATTTGCTTCGTTTTGTGTAGTTCTCTATAGGGTTATTCTCAAAATCTATATTTGACTAGTTTACAATTAGTTACATATCTAAGAAACCTCCGAAGGGGTGACTCAAAAGTCCATAAAACAGACAAACAACCCTTGTCACAAGCTCTGTGACAAGGGTTGTTTGTTTTAAATAGGTGCTTTTGAGTCACCCCCTTATATTTAACACTTTTTAAGAAAAAGTGAACAAAAACACGCTTTAAGTGGCTCTTCGAGACCACTGAGCGCACAATTTTTTTCAAAAATTGTGAAAACTATTTTTGATAGTTTTTAGACCAAATTAACGGTATATCTCGAGTATCTCCACCCATATTTTTAATTGCATTTAATAAATTTTCACGATTATATTGATCCTCAGTAGATGGATAAGGACATCTCTCTAGGAAAGCATCAAGACCATCGTAAGTGTAGAAATTATAGGTTGTACCCTCACTATCACCATCAAGAATATATGTGCGACCAGTTTGGTCGTTGTTATGAACAAGTGATTCAGGATAGCCAGTACGTATATATTCAGAGAAGCTCTCTGTTTCGAAATGAGCAAAGTTGTGAACATATTTTTGAGTAATAACCATATTTAGCTTCGTCTGCTCATCGGCAGATTCGAATTTGTCGAGAACTTTGGCAATATAATCTTCGGTAAGAATTGCAGGTACACCCCACATCTCCATTGAAGCCCTAATGCCTTTTTCAAACCAACTAGTGTCAAAATTATTATGTTCGCAAACTAGAAGAGCAACGTTTGTATAATCCATGAATGATGCCCAGAAATCGGGTTGAAATACTTTAATTAAATCGCCATCAGATACATTTTGAGTAACTTTCAGTTTGATATTACTACCCTCTAAGATGAGTTGATTCCAAATTACATTAGCTTCGGCAGAAGTAACTCCATAGGGGAAACCTTCAAGAGCTTCTATATCATCTTCTGACGCTGTAATTGCTTCTGTTTCAGTTAAAAGATATTGATAAGAGCGAGGGTCAATAATTCCTTTATATGGATTTTCAAAACCCATTGCTTTATCGTCATCGCCCTTTAGAATATTTACAAATTGCCATGTCATACTACGGTCGAAGCGATCGTAGTTTGCAGCGTATAGCGAATGTTCGTTAGGTGAGCCAATACCTTCAAAATATACAGTTGCATTGTCGTCGTTGCTCTCCATTACTCCATCAGCAATAGCAGCAGCTGCTTCAGTTTGTGAAAACTCAGGATCATAATTGCTTAATCGAATTGCAATACATAGGCGCAATGAGTTTGCGAAACGTCGCCATTTTTCAGGACTACCACCAAACATTACATCTCCTGATGTCCAGCCACTTGTAACACCTGTTAAATCACTATTAATCTGTTTTAAGTTCTCCATAATATCTCTAAATATAAAATCTTGAGTATCATAGGCTGGTTTAAGATATTCCATATAGTTATTAGCTTGTGTATAAGGAACATCGCCAAAGGTTTCGACATTTTGAAGAATTAGTACATATTTCAAGATTTTTGCCGAAGCTACCTGAAGTATAGTACTTCCGTATGCAGATGTAGATGCATCGCTTTCGACAAGTTCTATAATTTTGTTGGCACGTTCCATAATTTGGTATCGTTCATTAAAATAACCGTAGGTGGATGTACCAGTAATAATTCCCGAACTGTAAGATTCAATACTAGGATAGTTAATCTGTGTCCAATATTGCGCCATTGTACCCTTGAGGGTTTCGTTGGTACAAGAATATGCCATAGTACGTTGAACATAAGTTAATAGACCAGTAGTTTCTACCATTTCAGGACGATTAGGATCTGTATTTATCTCATCAAAATTTTTATCACACGAAGAAAGGAGTGTTGCTGCAATACCTGCTGAGATTAATAAATTTTTATATGCTTTCATATTTTATATATTTTATGTTTACATGAGAATTTATAGCTTCTCATAATTACTATTATCTTTAAAGATAGATTATATATGCGAATAAAGGTTTGAAAATTTAAGCTATTTTTCTAATTTAATTAGTCAAAAAAAACTTTTATTGATGCTTTTTAGAAAAAGTACGCCCAAAGGGCTGGCAAAAATCGCTGAGTTTTCACTCATGACCTCACTCCGCTCGCAAAAAACGGAAGAAGGTTCTTCAATCCTTTATTGGCGTTATACTTAGAATTTTAAACCGATACTAAAACCTAAAGTGCGAGTAGTAGGAATGTAACCTCTCTCTATACCTTGACCATTTGTTCCAGAGCTTTCCATGTATTCAGGGTCGAAGTGATCTTGGTCAGCCATAAATGTTGCAAGGTTGCGACCATAAGCCGATATACGAATATCTTTAATAGGACCTGTAAAACGATTTGGAATTGTGTATCCTAAGCGAACTTCACGAAGTTTTATAAAGTCAGTTTTGTAGATAAATGCAGAAGGAGAAGTTAGTGCATATTTAGAATATTGTTGACCAGTAATTATAACATCATTAGCTATAGCAGTTGATGACTGATTACCTGCACCATCTGTATATACACCTTTATATGTTGCGCTATCTTCATCATATACCAACATACCGTGTGCACCCTCCACGATATAGCCACTCTCTCGTATATCTCCTGTTTTGCCAGGAACATTTGTTGGCATAGCACTTTCATAAAGGATACCAGATGAAAGTCCTATATCGGCAGTGTTGTAAAATTGGTGACCACCCATTTGCATATCAAAAAGAATACTTAATTCAATACCTTTCCAAGTAAAAGTACTTGATAAACCAGCTGTAAAGTCAGGGTTAACTTGTGCTAAGGCTTGACTGCTTGATGTTGTAAGATAGTAGCCATTGTCGCCTACAAGTCTCTCTCCATTTTCACCATAAACAAAATCTTTACCGTAAAGCATAGGGTAGGATTCACCCAATATAGCTCCTGAATATGTACTCCACATACTGTTACCTAAGTCAAGAAAATCTACACCATCAGCAATTTTTGTAACTTCACTTTTTAAAGTGGCAATATTAAATTGCATATCCCAAGTAAATCCTGTTTTTGTAGTTAGCGCATTTGCGTTAAGAGTAAGTTCAAGCCCGCTATTGTGAAGTGAACCAGCATTGATAAACTGAGATGTATAGCCAGTAGCAGGAGTTGTTGTAGCATTTACAATAAGATCTTTGGTGTCTTTTTGATAGTAAGATATATCAAGACCTAAACGACGATTAAATAGCTGAGCTTCAAAACCAACCTCCCATGAGTTTGTTCTCTCTGGACGAAGATTAGGATCTCTTACAGCATCGTCAATATCATAGATTATATTGTCGCCAAATGGTGATTCTATAGTGTAGTAGTTAAGTATAGAATATGGATCGGTATCATTACCAACTTGTGCGACGCCAGCACGTAGTTTTGCGAAATCCAACCAACTTACATCTTTTAATGAACCTAATTCGTTTAACATAATACTAAGGTTAACCGAAGGGTAGAAGTAAGAGCGGTTGCTTGCTGGAAGAGTACTTGACCAGTCGTTACGTCCTGTAATATCGAGATACACTAATTGGTCATAGTCTACAGTGAAATTTGCATATACTGCATTGATACGTCTAAGCGATTTAGTATCTGCAATATCAGCTTTTACCTGAGAGTTTGAAAGATTGTACACACCAGGAATAACAAGGCTACCCACCGTTTTACCTTTCATATATGAAACTGAGCGAGTATTTGAATTTGTTCCTATCATTGCACTAATACCAATTTTGTTATCCATAATTCTTTTTGTATAATGAGCAAAAAGATCCATATTTAACTCAGTACTATTAGTTTCAGTAAGGGCATAGTAAGAGCCTGCTTGAGAACCTACAGCAAGACGTTCTTCGATAGTATACATGAAAGCATCTACACCAGCACGAGCTGTTATTTTAAGACCATCAAGGGGTGCGATATTGAAACCTGCATTTCCATAAAAGCGGTCACGAGAGTCGTTGTTGGTGCTCTCATTTAATACCCAGAATGGGTTGTCGCTATATCTAACAGTATTATCATCCCATGATACACGGTTCCAAGCACGCTGAGTACCGTCTGGATTAATATAGTCACGAAGTTCTACATAGTCAAGCTGGGTTTGAGACCATTGATACATTGTACCTCCATAATATCCCGACTTTTGATAGCCACTACCTTCAGTTTTCACATAGTTTGCCGTACCCCATACATCTAAATATTTATTTAATTGCGAAGTACCATTAATTGAGATTGAATTACGTTTAAGCTCTGAATTATCGGTAGTACCCGTTTGATCATAGTTTGTGTACGAAATACGGAATGAACTTTTTTCGTTTGAACCTGAAATTTGAATATTATTTGTGTAGGTTACTCCAGTTTTGTAGTAAGATTTATAGTCATTTTCAGGATATTCCCACGCTTTTGTTTTCATGTAATGTTCTGTATCCCATTCATCAAATGAGTTCCAGTTCAACACCTGTTCTCCATTAAATTTAGGACCCCACGATTCATCTGTACTAAAATCAGGATATTTATACTCTGTACCATTAATTGAGATTGTAGAGTTGGCATCATCTGAACCACCACCATAAAGTGTTTGAAATTGAGGCATAATACCCACATTATCAAACGCTACTGAGCTATTAATGCTTACACCAAAGCTTTTAGAGCCTTGTTTTGCCTTTTTTGTAGTGATTAGTACCACTCCATTTGCACCACGTGAACCATAAATTGCCGTAGCAGAGGCACCCTTTAAAATAGACATGCTCTCTATATCATCTGGTGATATATCGGCTGCAAGATTACCACGGTTGTATACTGTTGCACCCTCCTCACTAGATGAGAAATCTTCATTTGAGATTGGCACGCCATCAACAACGAAAAGTGGTTGGTTATTACCAGTTAATGAAGTATTACCTCGGACATTGATACGTGCACCACCACCGAGCTGACCAGATGAAGTACGAATCTGTACACCTGCTACACGTCCTGATAGTGAACTTACAACATTTCCTGTTCGCACATTACTTAACTCCTCTCCATCTACCTCTTGCACAGCATAACCTAGTGCTTTTTTCTCACGAGTTAAACCTAAACCAGTAACCACAACTTCATCTACCGAAAGAGCATCTGTTGTTAATAAAAAATCTTGGCGAGTAGCTGAAGCAGAAACAGATGCTTTAGCCTCTTTATAACCGAAGAAATTTACAGCAATCGAAATATCGCCATTTACGTTATTAATGGTATAATTACCATTTTCATCTGTTATGGCACCCATAGACGTACCTGTAACAATAACTGTCGCACCTGCAATAGGCAGATCATCTTCCGCCGACTTAACACTACCTGTCACTTGTCTCGATTGTGCAAAAGCAACCGAAACCGTCATTGTAAGTAAAATTACAAACAAAGAATAAAATTTTTTCATACGTTCGTTTTTTAATAGTTAATAATTAAGAAGTTTAGCTAATTAAATTTTACAAATCTTGTCATAAATTACAAAAAAGTTTTACAAAATTTTAGTTCAGTTTTCTTATTACAAAGCTATCTTATGAGATATAAAATACAACATCTTTTAACCTTAAAAATTATTGTATCAAAAAACGTATTTTATTTTTACTGATATTTATTATAATTTACAAAAAATTTGTAATATAAATTCTAATAAACATGTAAATTTTGAAGAGGTATAAAAAACAGCTTTTTTGAGGGCTAGTACCAAAAACTTAAATTTTGTATATTTTAAAGATATCAATTTTGACATAGCAGGGCTACGTCTAGGTTTGGATTTGACTTGGCAAATTCAATTTTGTTTGCTTTGGTTTTAGACGTTGTACACAACGTCTCTACTACTGTGTTATCGAACCTAGCAATTATGCATTATGAATTATGCATTATGAATTAAAATTAGTGGTTCTTACCGCCTTTATTTACAAGATTCAAATATGAAGTCTTAAAACGAAAAAGCTCCGAAAGTCAGATT
>JAWXTR010000070.1:0-17195 GCA_044433365.1 Rikenellaceae bacterium | reverse complement strand
TCAACATTATAGATGAAAGAAGCTCTCGACTAAGTAATTTTTCAATATTGCAATTTTGCAAAAATAGTCTTACTGATATACGTGCTGCATTGGGTACAAGTGCAATAACGTTATTTGAGTAATATAGGAATGTTACATTTCCAATAACAATATTGCCCACACCATTCATCTGACGAAGTGCAGTAACTGCTGCGGCATACCCCTGAGCATCTTGCTCAGAGATAGAGCAATTTTCGCCTGCTTTGAGGTGGTAGGATTCATAACCTTGATTAGTGCCGTACGACACCAATTTTGCCCCTGTTCCTGCTGCTCCATTTATATATATTTTAGGGTGCGTAATAGCAATTTTTGAGCTGCTATTAACTATTAACTCACTTTGCTCAGCAGCAGTTTTAAATTCACCTGCAACACGAAAAGTTAGGTTATGCCCCTTTTTAGATGATATCTTTTCCCAAAGTGGGTGCGCTTGCATCTGCTCCACACCTCGGTAGTAGAAGTTTCGGACTGCTCTAAAACTGAGATTATCGGGGTATTTCTGAGAAATCTCTGAGACCATCGCACGGAATGGCTCTGCGGTAATAAAACCCAGTGAGTCCCACATATAGTTAGGGGTATTACAAGCATCTTTACCGCCACGCTGACGAGAGCGGATAACGTTCATCATTCCCTCCTGCTCTTCAATATCTATCAATGTTCCATCGCTCGAAATCACCACCACAAAGTGTATGCGTTTAAGCTCCATCCCTTGTGGGGGATAGAGTGGATTACCTTTTGTGACCTCGCTGAGGTAGTGGTTATGTAGCGATTGCAGAATCAATTGTAAATTATAAATTATAAATGGTTAATTTCCCGTTTATTAGTTTTGCATCAAAAAATATTGGTTTTGGTTCTTTAGGATTGGTAAAATCCATATCGTATAATATTCGCCCCAAATCTCGTGTCTCGTTGATTGGCTTTTGTAGCTCCTCACTTTTTTCGATAAGTCGCCAATTAGCTGCAAACTCTCTGCAACCCAGATATGGCTGCGTAAAACATTGCCCTTTCATAGCTCTACGACGAAACATTGCGTTGTGTTTATCCTGCATACCATCATAGGCAATCAATTCTGCACTAACTCTATATTTGACATCACGAAGCACCACCGAGCTACGAAGCTGTCGACACTTATCAGCAATAATCTCAGTTTTGTAGACATTAGCCATAGCAGCAGTTTCACACCGTTTGAAATGGGTAAAGGAGATAGGGTTAAGCACCGCTATCTCTTTTATTTCCCATCGTATAGATGGTCGCCAATAAATCGCCTCAAATATCGCCCTACAAGCCGAGGGTGTTATCACCTCATAGCTCATCCGTTCAACCTTAAATTCAGGGCGAGTAAAACAGGCTAGTGTGCCTGATATTTCTATTTGATAGATTGAACTTGTCAATTAAATTGAGTTGTTTAGAAGTTCCCTTTAATAAATCTTGTATAGATTGAAAAGGTGATAAGTGAAATAATAATACCTATTTCACCAGCTATTAAATCATATATATTATATCCTCTATATGGTATAATACATTGTATTAATTCCATTACTGCAACGAAAATAACACCAATAATAAACCATTTTAAGCTATTAAATTTATTAGACATAATCAACATCCCTAGATACATCCAAGGAGTATATACCAAACAATGAACAATATAATCACCTCTAAAACCAACCACCTCTACACGTTCAATGCCTATATTTCCAAGAGGAATAACTAGTAGTGTAGCCAATAGTGCGAGATATATAATTGAGAGTGTTTTTAATTTCTTTAAATTCATAACTATGCAATAAATCCTATAAAATATAGTATTAGAATAATACTCCCTATAACTACTCGATAATATCCAAATAGTTTAAAACCAAATTTTGTTACAAACCCAATAAAAAACTTTATTGAAAGCAGAGCCACAAAAAATGATACTAGATTGCCTATTATTAATATGCTTAAATTATTTGTGATTAAATCTACTCCATTAGGCTCTAAAAAAAGCTGTAACATTTTATAGCACATAGCAGCAAACATAGTTGGAACTGCTAAAAAGAAAGAGAACTCCGCAGCACATTTTCTTGTTAAACCTTGTGAGATACCGCCAACAATTGTTGCCATAGATCGAGATACACCAGGAATCATGGCTATACATTGAAAAAGTCCTATTTTCAATGCTTTTTTATCACTAATTTTTTCAGGATAATCTTCTGTGCCTTTGCTTAGTAGATTGTCAATAAATATCATCACTACTCCCCCGATAATCAACATTATGCCTACTGTAATAACGCTATCTAATAGAGAGTCAATAAAATCGCTAAGTAGTAGCCCAAATATAGCTGCAGGTATAAAGGCTATAATAAGTTTTCGATATAAATTCCATGACTTAAAAAATTGCTTCCAGTAGAGCACTACAACCGATAATATAGCTCCAAACTGTATTATTACTGTAAATGCCTTTACAAATGGTGTGCTCTCAACACCTATCAAATCTTGTGCTATAATTATATGCCCAGTCGACGAGACAGGCAAAAACTCTGTTAAACCCTCTACTATGGCGATTATTATGGTCTCTAATATTTCCATTATAATGTTGTAATTGCAACTATAAGAGGTTTCATTCTCTTGTAGTTATATAAGTTGTTATAATAAGGAAACTTATAATAATTGAATAAAATCAATTTTTAGAACTCCCCTTAATTATATATCGTAATACCTGACTTATGTAAGGTATTTACACACAATGATTTAATTTTATTGTTTAATTAATTCTGTATCATTAAAACGCACAATCCATCCATTTACAGAGACCTTGGTGCATATATATCCTTCTGTTGAATCGCTACATTTCTCAAGATAGAAGATTAATGAGTATGAATCTTGTCTGTCTAAATACTCCTGATTACTAATATTACCAAAACCGTAGTAACTCTGTGTTAATAAAAGGTATTGAACAATAGAGATATCGACGAGCCTCTCATCGTTTGAAGTATTAACAATAGATAACGAGGTGTCGTCGCCAACAAAGAGTCGCAAGGTATTTATGTATGATGCACATATTGACGAGACTACAACCTCACCGTCCAAACTTGTGTTAGTCACTTCAGTCAAAAACTGCGAGTAAGGTGTGTAATTTATATAGTTTCCTTCAATAATATTATTATCATAGCCAAGAACTCCATTGTCGGATCTTATGACAATTCCCAAATCACCTACCTGCAAGTCATTATTACTTTCATCTTGTATTATGACGGAGAAATGGTTTGAGTTCTTCACAAGTGGAGCTTCAATTATATTATAATAATCTGTAACAGCTATATAATCTAAGCGACAATGGAATAAAAAGCTCAACAAAGCAGAATTTTCATCTGCCTCTGCACTCTTCGATAAAGAAAGCTCTACATCTTCATACAAAGTCTCACCCTCTATCAAATTCGATAGAGCGTAGTTTGAATCCGAGAGACCTCCCCATACCAAAATTTTGTATTCGCCTTGTGGCTGGTCAATCTCAACCATGGCACTGTTTTGTTGAAACTGAAGAGAATCAACCTCTTGTGTCTTAATGTATCTGCCATTGTCATCAAAAATAAATATAGATATATCATCTACTTGATTATATGCAGCATCTACATCCAAGATATTATATGTATATGAAAAATGCAACCACGTGCCTGTTGGACAGTCAGTGTAGTCATCATTCACCCATCCACACGAAACCAAAAGAATACAGAGTAAAATGGATAATTTTTGTAAAGCGTACCGCCACATAGTGCGGTACGCTTCTTCGCATAAAATCATAATTTAATGTTTATTACAGGAGTTATAATTTATAGATTTTGAGAGATTTTACTTTTAATGATAGTTCTAAATTCTGGATTCAGATTTTAGAACTACCATTAAAAAGGAAAGGCTCCAAAAACTATATTTTAGAAGTTTTCTACAACTCAATATCGCCTTGATCACGAACAATCCATGGCACTACGTTTATGTTTACCGTAAGAGTCTCGTTAGTCTCATCTGGCTCCTCTTTTTTAACATAAGGCTCACCTGTACCCAATCCAGATATTGAGTTGATAGATATTTGGTAGTGGTTATTACGAACTACACCAAACTCCATTACCCCCATAACACTTGCATTATCATTATCATAATGCTTGATCCAATAGTTGTAATAACAAATATAATCTGAACCATTAAGAGTAAGACGAGTGATGTAGTTGTCTTGAAGATCTGACGTAGATGAGCTATCATCAATGTTTGGAATATCACCACCCAAACAAGCCTCAAGTGTTGCTATACTATTATAGAATTTATTGTTGCAATAGTATACGGTAGATGGATATGTGATTGTAGTTGAACCGTATGCATTTGTGATAATCTCTGTAGGACTAACTCTTGCTTGGAATACAAGACCTGTAGTATAACCATTCAACTGAGCATCCTGATACAATGTGTTCTCTAAGCAGTAGTTAACCGAAGATGTTACGCTAGATGGCATCATAGACCAAGTTGGATTGGTTGCAACATCCTGAAGTGGTTGATAGAAGAAACCATCTGCATTTTGGAATGATCCTATTTTGCTTGCATCCTTGCTAAAAAAATAAGGGTCAATAACATATCCATTCGTGTTAGATACATCACCGAAGTTTGCTGCAAGTGCATAAGTCGGCTTAGTAAATGTTGTTAGATCAGCCTCGTGACGGAATAGATAATAGTTTGTTGCCAAGTTAACCAACATGTAGTTTTGTAATTTAATGTTTGCATAAGTACCACCATTACCATCAATTAGGTTGAATGAATCATAATCTTGTGCTACATCAACTTTAACTACAACTCTTTCTAAATCAATAGAGACAACCTTGTCCTCATCTGCTGAAATTGATACATTTAGATTCTCTGAAGCTCTGTTTGTCATCATAAAGCCTTCAGTTGGAATAGTTGACATAAGGCTATTTGATCCGTTATAAGTCGCATCCTCGTATGCCAAGAATTGATCTTGAGTCGACACATTATATACATTGTTGCTATTAGCAACTGCAAATATATTGTAAGTGCCTTTCGCTACATCAAATTTGTCAGATGTATAACGAACGATAAGGTCTGTAGATGTATTAGAAGATAGCGTAATACCCTCTAAACTATATACATCTACTAAGATACCACTAGCAGCATCAAACAAGTAAATATCAACTTTGTTGACCTTATATTCCTCTGCAATTCCTTGGCTATGTACACCAGAATCCTCTACAGTTCCTGTAGACTTTGTAGTCTCTCCATTCTGAATTAGAAATTCAAAAGAGGTGTTGCCCTCTGTCGTAGTTTGATTAGGATCAGAATACGAAGAAATGACATCTGCATCTTTAACGCAACTTCCTAATGCTATAGTGCACAGACAGATGGCTAAAAGTTTGAATTTTTTCATTTTACTTTTTTTTTAATTTGGGTAGTTCTAAAGCCTTAAAACGGAAAAGTTCCGAAAGTCAGATTTTAGAAGTTCCCATTAATAATTATTGTTTTATTATGATTTTATGGAATTTGTATTGTGATTTCTCGTGCTTTTTCTAAAGAAGCATTAAAAAAAGTTATTTTTTACAACTCAAATAGCAGAAATAGCTTAAAATTTCAAACCTCTATTCGCATGACTCATAAATATGCATATATTGGGCTGCATTCTTTACACCTGCATTATCGGCTTTCTTGAGGTATATAATCGCTTCGTCATACTTTTCGATTAACAAATAATATACACCCAAAGCTAAATCCTTCTCATTACACTCTAGTGATAGATCCAAATATCGTTTTGCTGCTGTAATATCTCGTCTACGTAGTGCAACACATGCTGCATTTAAGTTAGCGACAGGGTCATCTGGATACAACATAACCGAGTTCATAAATACATTGCCTTGAGCGTCACTACCTTCCTCATAGTGTTGAGATAGTTGAAATAACTCATTGAGACTTAAGTTTTTGGGGTTGCTATCATAGGTTTGCTTAATCTGTTCGATTGAGTTAAAAAAACATACTTCATATTCAATAACATAGTCTGTATGTCGTAGCATAATAAACCAATCATCCATCGCCATTTTGAAAAACTGAGGATACTTCGTTCTTATAAGAGCTTCCTTCTTATCTGGCGTAATATTGCTATGCATAATCTTCAATATCTCACTCTTATATCTGTAGAATGAACCCTCAAGCAAAGCCTCGAAACCTATCCAATCCTCAGGCGTATATTCTGAATTTATCACTCCTTTAGGGAAATTATACATATCATCAATATACTTCTTAACAGCGTTTGATCTTCCCCTAGAGAGCATTTCATTTACTCTATATCGTCCTTCGGGCGAGGCATACCCATGTATGCCGACCTCTGTAACCATGCAATTTGTATCTTGTTTGATTATATCTATTGAGTTTGTGATCTTATCTAACTCCTTTTGATTGTCGCCAAACGAAGGATAAACAACCGTATCATTCAACGGAAAGAGGATAAATGCACTACCCTTATCGACACGAAACTTCAGAGCAGTCTCTTCGGGCATCACAAAAGCCAACATAGGTAATTGAGCTGGCAACGAATATGTGGTAGATATAGCCGTTGTAAATGCAACATCATTAGCTACAGGCAATCCACAGCCGCAGCTCTCCTCGTTAACTATCAACGACGCCGATTTCATCCAATCAGAATATGGACGGGACTCCAAATATCGAAAGTTCTGCTTAGATCCATTCTTACGTTGTATGGCGTTTGACAAATCAACATCTTTATAAAATCCTCGCTGAAACATCACATGTTGTCTAGGACTATTAATATATATTTTTGGCAAAATCATCTCTCGCCCCAAGCTATCTTGAATCATAGGCTCTAACACTACGCTCTCATTAGATGATAATTCCCTATCTATACTCAACTCAAAAGAGACAATAAGTTCATCTTGCAGCCTCTGCATATATCCCTTAACTACATATATTGAGCTATCCCTTTGCGAGAGATACTGCGCAGCCGAGAGCGGAAGAAACGATAGTATAAGTAATATGGTATATAAATATTTCATAGTTTATCAATTTAAAAAATATATACCAACGATAGCGAAGCTGTGTTGATACCCCAATAGTGATAGCAGTCATCCTTTAATACTCTTGCACAAAGCAGCGGACATCTATATTGAGTAAAGTCATAGTAGGTATAGCCTGCACCAATACTTGCCTCTATATTCCAATGTTTGCTTAAGACAAAATGATAACCATAGCTCACTCCTCCGCCAAGTGCCCACCCTTCGAAACGATACTTCTCAACATCCGAAAACATACCAAATGGCATATCCACACCACCAATATTATATTGTGAACCAGTCATAAAAACACCGAGGAACGAACCATTAAACTTTTGACAAAACCAATAACGTGTCTCTGGCTTAACGCCCCAATATCTATTGACACTATTTTCGTTACGTGTCCACGGACGAACAGCTCCAGACAAATCAATGGTATATTTGTTGTTGATAGCATACGCTGCACCGACATTTATAGCTCCATTTATAACAGGAAGAGTGTTTACATTTACTGAGAAATCTTGAGCAAATAGTGGTGTCGAGATAACCACAGTAACTAATATTAACAAATATCTTTTCATAGAGAAAATTACTTATTTAATTTAAAGAAGAGCTCTAAGTTGTATCCAGCCTCTTCCGAGCCCTCTGTCTTAGCACTCTTTAGTAGACGTATTCCCTCGTAGATATTTCCATTCATCAACTCATAAGCTCCACGGCAATTTTTATATGCCAAAGATTCATAAGGTGCTATTTGCAGATATTTGTTTGCTGCTGCTGCATCACCCAATTCGATAGCCATAGATGCTGCATTTAGGTTTGCGATAGGATGTGTTGGGTATAGCTTAACACATGTCGAGATTATGTGATAGAATTTCTCACGATTCTCTTTATACGACATAGCAACAGTGAATAACTCCTTGAGTGATAAAATTTGAGGATTTACATTTACCATTACTTGAGCCTCCTCAAGACTAAAGTTTAAATCTCGTTGGTTGCGTTCATCTGTTGCATCTGAGTCGGGTGCAACATAGCTTCCTTTATAATTTTGTTGCGACACTGTTTGATTCGCACTAGGTGCTGAATCATATCTCTCTGTTGGTTGACTCTTAGGTTGACTCTTGGGTTCTGGGCGCACTGGGGCTACAGCTACAACTCTAACTCCATCTTCAGTAGTTGGAGTCTCGATATTTTGCACAAAAAGATTTGAAATCTCATTTATTTCATTGTCAGCATTTAAATTATCGCATCTAATTTGAAGAGCCATATCACTCATCCAATCCTTTTGAGCTATAGTGACAGCATAATCGATACTGAACTTACCGTTAGAGTTAAGACTTTGTATATATTTATCTGTTTCTACATCTCCTTTATTCATTCTACTTCTTATCTCTTTATTGCGATTATATAGAATATGCTTATACTTACCATTAAGTTGTATAGGCGATAGATCTACATTTTTATTCGTAGTGGATAAAAACGGAGTGAGCAAAATCGCATCTCTAGAGTTTAGATCGTTCACATCTCCAGATAATGACATTTCAATAGTGAGTGAATCATCAACAAACTTACACTCTTTTTGTATCACATTGACATTCACAACTTGAGCTGTAGCTAGCGTGTTTATTAACAATCCTAGACTTAGCAATAAATTTTTTTTCATAATAATTTTTTATTATTTTAGTGTAGTTTTAAATTATGGATTTTGAGAGATTTTTTGTTTTAAGGCTTTAGGTTTGGTTTTTTGCGGATATAGGCTGTAGTGCTCTTTCCTCCTTTATTTGCAAATTCAAAGATGAAGCCTTCAAACGAAATAGCTCCGAAAGTCAGATTTTAGAAGTTTCCTTTACTTGATATAATAGACTAGTGTTAAACCTATTTGGGTTATACCCCAATAGTTATGTATACCCTGCTCAATGCGAGGGGTTCCTTCGGGTCTGTCGTATTTATCGTAGCAGATATGTGCATACCCCAAAGATGCCGCAACCTCCAAATTTAATCGAGGCGATAGAATCCACTGATAACCAGTTGTTGCACCCATTCCATAGAGATCTCCTTGGTAACGATTATTTTCGAATGTATCAAACGAATCTATCCACCAAGGCAAAGATCCACCTATATTAAATGTTGCATAATTAAGTTGTATACCCCAAAAATAACCATCATACACTCCTCTTACCCATTTTCTATACTCTGGCTGGATAAGCATATACTTCCGCTTGGCATTATCTTCAAACTCCCAAGGATTATAATTTGCCATAAGTGATAGAGACGACTTCTCAGTGAGTGGATACTCTGCACCCAAACTAAATGAACCAGATAGATCACATAACAAATTACTCTTTATAACGAAGCCTTGAGCTTTGACACTATTGCCACAGCCTAAAGCAACCATCATAACAAATAACGCTTTATAAATACTTTTGATTTTCATTTATTTATTAATTTAATTATTTAATATTAAGGTGGATTCTATATTTTAAGGGGAGTTTTAATAATTGGTTTTATTCGATTTTTCATTTTAACGCTTTAGATTTTTCTAATATGGCTGTAGTAGCTTCTACCTCCTTTATTTGCAAAATTCAAAGATGAAGTCTTAAAATAAAAAAGCGTTAAAATCCAATTTTTAGAAGTTTCCTATAATAAGTTTTCGATATAAATTCCATGACTTGAAAAATTGCTTCCAGTAGAGCACTACAACCGATAATATAGCTCCAAACTGTATTATTACTGTAAATGCCTTTACAAAGGATGTACTCTCAACACCTATCAAATCTTGTGCTATAATCATATGCCCAGTCGATGAGACAGGCAAAAACTCTGTTAAACCCTCTACTATGGCGATTATTATGGTCTCTAATATTTCCATTATAATGTTGTAATTGAATGTGTAGAATAATTAGAAGATACCTAGAATTTATAAGTTGCTCCAACAGAGAAAACCCAAAAACCCTCGACTTTGCGACCTCCTACACGACCATCTAAAGATTGATTTACAATAGTGCCTTTAACATCAAAATTAAAATCAAATGATTGGCTTACAGCAAAGCTATTTTGGATACCTGATGTAAATGCAAATACACTCTCTTTAATTTCACCATTACGTGCAGTACCAACCCCTATATATGGATAGATGTTATATACACGATCTGATTTATATCCTCCAAACAGATTCATTGTATTAAGCATTACATCAGCATGATAGTTTGATAGGTTCCATTTGTTTTCGATATATGTACCGTTAGAGGCAACATATTCTCTAGCTTTTATACCACTATATTCAAGCTTTACTGCTAGATATGGTGATATCCATCTACCAAAAGAGATGTTCATACCTGTCGACATACGGTCAGTAAAGCTCATATCGCCATCAAACTCACCTACATAGACTAAGGTACCAACTCCTACTCCTGCAAACCATTTGTTTTCAATCTCATTGGAGCGAGATTGCGCATTTACCACACCTAAACATGCAATAAATAGGAGTAGTGTTAAAAGTAATTTTTTTGTTTTCATAATCTTCTTTAATTTGTGTTATTTAATTATTATAAATTAGATTTTGTTTAAGCGTATGAGGACGACCAAAAAGTTTTTTTTACTTTTTGGTAAATTTGCAAAACCTCTTTTGCTAATAACACTTTTTAGAGTTATGTCAGTGCTGTGAGCTGGGTTACTATTTTAGGTTTTGCGTTCTGTTTTTCTGATTATTGGGTACTCTCTAGCTATAGGGGAGTTCTCTATATTAAACGTAGTTTTAATAATTTATTCCACCGTAACAGACTTAGCCAAATTGCGAGGTTGGTCTACATCTTTACCTTTACATACTGCTATATGGTATGATAAAAGTTGTAGTGGTATGGTAGTTAGTAGAGGTTCAAAACATTCTAAAGTTTCAGGTATTTCGATTGTGTAATCAGCAATTGTTTTCATCTGCAAATCACCTTTTGTTACAATTGCTACTATTCGTGCTCCTCGTGCTTTTAGCTCTTGTATATTACTCAATACCTTCTCATACATCTCATTGTGAGTTGCAATTACTACCACAGGCATTTCGCTATCTATAAGTGCAATAGGACCATGTTTCATCTCTGCTGCAGGATAGCCTTCAGCATGGATATATGATATCTCTTTTAGTTTTAATGCCCCCTCAAGTGCAACAGGGTAGTTGTAGCCACGTCCAAGATATAGGAAATTATGAGCATAGGTAAAGGTATAAGATAGGTCTTTAATAAAATCATTACATTTTAAAACCTCCTCTATCTTATCAGGAATAGAATTTAATTCGTGAACCAATTTTAGACGCTCTTTATCTTGTATTATTCCTCGTTTACGACCGATGGCAAGGGCTAACATTGTTAATACTGTTACTTGTCCTGTAAATGCTTTAGTTGAAGCGACCCCTATCTCTGGACCTACATGAGTGTATGCTCCTGAATCTGTGAGGCGTGCGATTGAAGAACCTACAGCATTACAAATACCATAAACGAAAGCACCCTTTTCATGAGCCAATTCAATAGCAGCTAAAGTGTCGGCAGTCTCTCCCGATTGTGAGATTGCAATAACTACATCAGTTGGTTTAATTACTGGTTTACGATAGCGAAACTCTGAGGAATACTCTACATCTACTGGGATATCGGTGTAGGTCTCTAAGAGTTGTTTACCAATAAGCGCAGCGTGCCATGATGTACCACAAGCTACGATGATAAATCGAGAGGCATTCATCAATCTATCTTTGTTGTCAATCACCGATGCCATCGAGATACGATTTAGCTCCAAGTTGACACGACCACTCATACAATCTTTAAGTCGCTCAGGTTGCTCGTAGATCTCTTTGAGCATAAAGTGAGGATAGCCACCTTTCTCAATTTGACCAAGTGTTAGCTCTATAGTCTTAATCTCAGGTGTTACCTCAGCATTGTCAATATCTACCACTTTTAGCTCCTCGCCAAGAGTCATTACTGCGATTTCACCATCATTGAGATAAACAACCTTGTCGGTATATTCGATGATAGGTGTAGCATCAGAACCTAAAAAGAATTCGTTATCTCCAACTCCTACGACAAGTGGACTACTTTTGCGTGCTGCAATGATTTGGTTAGGAGTTTCACGATCCAATATTGCTATGGCATAAGCTCCGATAACTTGATGAAGTGATACTTGAACAGCCGATAAAAGATCGAGATTATTGCTCTGCTGCACGTGTTCGATAAGTTGAATCAGAACCTCAGTATCAGTGTCGCTCTTGAATGTGTAACCCTCATTTTGAAGGTTTGCTTTTAGAGTTGCATAGTTCTCAATAATGCCATTATGTATTATCGCCAAACGCTCCGACTCTGAGTAGTGAGGGTGAGAATTACGTTGACAAGGTTCGCCGTGAGTTGCCCAACGAGTGTGAGCAATACCAATAGAGCCATTAGTGTTGCGGCTCTTGACATAAGCCTCTAGCTCCGACACCTTTCCCTTCTCTTTGTAGATATTAAGATTATTGTCACTGTCCAAAAGTGCAACTCCTGCACTATCATAACCTCGATACTCTAATCGTTTTAAACCCTTTATTAGGATTGGATAAGCATCCTTACTGCCTATATAGCCTACTATTCCACACATATATTATTCTTTTTTAATTTTTGCAATATTTTAATATGCTTAGGTTTAAGGCAAACCTGCTCTATCCATCTTTTAAATATCTCTAGGTTGTGAATATCACTACCTATGATATTATACATATCATTTTCAAGTAGGAAAATAGCTCTTTTTTGCACCATTTCTCCATAATAGTTTGTTAATGATAATAGGTTTAATTGAAAAAGAACACCTTCTTGTTTCAAAAGTAGCAAATCATCCTCTCTCATATAACCATATCTCTCAGGGTGTGCAAGTACGATAAAGTAACCTTTAGATTTAATATCTTTTATTGCATCAAATAGATTGATTGGAGGTAGTAAATATGAAGTTTCAATAAGTATGTAATTATCCCAAACAGTCAGTATCTTACCACTCTCTAAATGGTGATAAAACCCACTGTCTAACATATATTCAGCAGCTAAACTTAGCTCTATATTGCCGCTAAAGTTATGTGTAAACTTTTTAAATTCTGATTTCAAATAATCTGAACAATTATCCGAAAAGTTTTCCATAATATGCGGAGTAAAAACAACCCTTTTTATACCAATACTCTCATAATAATCCAGTATAGAAATCGCACTCTCTAAACTCTTTACGCCGTCATCAACACTTGGCAAGATATGAGAATGAAAATCGGTAAAATCATTAAAAAAATCGGTTTTAATTAGTGATTTTTTACGTGAAAAAATATTTAACATGTAGTAATAGTTATATTGAACTGTAGATAATTTATGTAACTAGCCAACCACTGTAAAAAAGTTGGCTTATTACATCACTTTAAACAATCTTATTTTTTATTATCTTCTGAATCTCCATAGCCATAACCATAACCATAACCATAACCGTATCCATATCCGTAACCATAGCCATAGCCATAACCATAACCACGTGATGATAGGCCAACATCATTAAGTAGTAGACACATATTATTATACTTACCGCTCTCTTTTGCAACTGTCACTTCTGGTAAGAGTCGCTTATCGAAACGACCTGCACGAATAATAAATATAGATGTATCACAAAGTTTTCCTACAATTGCAGCATCTGGAACAATCTCGATTGGAGGACAGTCGATAAAGATATAGTCATAACGGTATTTCAACTCGCTAATCATATTGTCAAAACGATCTGTTAAAAGCAACTCAGATGGATTTGGAGGAATCGTTCCCACAGGAATTACATCTAGTGTAAAGGACATCTCTCCTTTGACAATAATTTCGTTAAGATTATTGACAGTTCCATTTAGATAGTTTGACAAACCATTTTTAGGATTACCTACATATTTACTAAGTGCATATTTACGCATATCGCAATCAATAACTAACACTTTTGCCTCTTTTTTCATAGACATACTATTAGCTAGGTTTGCAGATATAAAACTCTTACCAGATGATGGATTTAATGAGATTACCTGAATCACTTTACAACTATCTTGTTTGCCTAATATAAAATCAAGATTTGTTCTAACAACTCTAAACGCTTCATTTGAAAAACTACGACTATTTTTAGAATCAACTACCTCTAAAATCCCGTTTACAACTCTTTTTCTCTTAAATATCCTTCTTCTCGAAGAATCAGCATCGATGGATGGAATAGAGCCTATGTAAGGAATATTCAAACTCTCGACATCTTTTTTACCCTTAACCAATGTGTCTAGCGACTCCCTCAAAAATAGATATATAATAGGTATAGTAAAACCAATTACTAATGCAAAAAGTAGTATCATTGGTTTGCGAGGCTCTGTTGGGTTGGCAGATCCATCTGCAAGGCTGATAATTTTAGTATTATAGGCTGTAAACGCTTGAGATAACTCATTCTCTTCACGTTTTTGAAGTAAATATAGATAAAGTGCCTCTTTAACAGTCTGTTGTCGTTCGATGTTTATTAACTCTTTGGCTTGATTTGGGTTGTCTGCAAGTTGAGCTTTATTTTGTTGTTCTACTCTTTTCGCACTTGAAATCTGAATAGACAACGTGTTTACAAGCTCATCAACAGAACGAACAACACCTGCTTTTATCGCTACCAGTTTCTCATTCATATCAACAACAAGAGGGTTACGCTGACCACTATTAGCAAGTAGGACATCTCGTTGTAGTAGAAGTTCATTATATTTAGATATTTCACCTTCAATAGCACTACTTTCAATGCCTGTACTTGCAGGGATTAATTCGTTAGCTTTAGCTACATCTTTTAAGTAGTCGCGGATATATTTTGCCATTGAGAGCTGATTCTCCAACACCAATTGCTGAGATCTATTCTCGGTCGATTGTGTTAATTGTATATTTGCTGCTGCCGTTACATCTGGCATTAAGTGTTCACTTTTAAAACTCGATATATCTCCATCTACCACGCCCAACTCTTGTTCAATAACACGAAGTCTATCCTCTATAAAGGCATTTGTATTAAGCGTGATTTCATTTTTATCCTTAATCCAATTCTCATTATAAACTGAAATTAAAGTATTTAGAGTATTATCAGCTCGTTGCGGAACCTCATCTGTAATTACAAGATCGACCACTGAAGCATCCTTCTTCTGTAAAGTAACATTCAATTTTAAAAGATAGTTGTCAGCTACACTTTTAACACTATTGTGAGAGAATAAATAAGGCGTATCTGCCATATTTGTACTATAAAAAGGAGTCTTTGTCAATTTAAGATTTCCCCACGGAGTCTTAATTGTATTATCTAACTTCCCATCAATAGACCCATTATACTGTTCTGTATCAACTATTAAATCTGTAATGATATACTCATCTGTAGAGTTGAACGATACATGAAAACTTATAGTAGATTTATCAATTAAACTATCTAACTCTACTTTAAATGGTGTATTATTGTATAAATCACGCCATTTAAAGTAGTTGTCTTTGACTTTATAATTATTGTTAAGTCCAAGCCTTCTAACAACTTCCTGCATAAATGCAGGAGTTTTAAGCACTGTTAGCTCATTGTTTATATTCGTGTTAGATTGAAATAAGCCAAGTTCATCAAAACCTTGTACTTGACTTGAACTAATACCCTTACCTTCCTTCTCATCTTTAATCAAGATAGAAGCTTTTCTAGTGTAAGTTGGAGGAACTGCCGACAGATAGATAAATGCTGCAAGCATGGCAAGAACCACTGATGAGATAAATAGGACTATATTGGCTCTAAATATCTCAAAAAGGTCTTTTAAAGTAATATCTTTATTTGTATTTTGATTCATAGTGATATTAGTTTACAAAAAGAATTGTTACGGTTGTAAGGAATGATGCCAATGATAGCCAGAAAGATGTTGAACGTACCGTATTACCATTAACGGTCGACTGACGAGCTCTAACACTGTTAGGCTCAACATAGACTATATCATTTTGAGTGAGGTAATAGGCTGGCGATTGCAACAAACTCTGAGCATCTAATAGATTCACCTTATATGTAATCTGCTTCCCCTTACTCTCTCGAAGAACTATTACATTCTCTCTTAAACCATAGATTGTCATATCTCCAGCCATAGACAGTGCGTCAAGGATTGTGATTTTCTCTTTATCTATATTATACTTACCTGGATTTTTAACCTCTCCCATTACAGAGACTGTGAGATTTACAAACTCGACAGTTACTACTGGATCTTTTACAACCTCTTCAAATATTAATTTCTTCTTTATAAGGAGGGCAATCTCCTCTCTTGTTTGTCCAGCAACATAAACGTTTCCTAAAACTGGGAAATCAATCTCTCCTTGTTTGTTTACAGTATAACCTGAAACTTCAGTGTTTGTACTATTTGTTTGTCCAGAGACTCTAACATTAGCATCTGGCAAATTTACAAGCTGCATCAACATTGGGTCTTTACTATTTACGACAATTGATATCTTATCCTCAGGTTGCACCTTAATTGTTTGCACTTCAGCCAATTCATTTGTCGTCCCATTCACAGTGTCTTGGAAGTAGCTTATATTTTTCACTGACGCACACGAACAGACTAACATCAGCATTGATAATAGGAGTAGTTTTCTCATCTTATTTAAGTGTGTTTTTAATCAAATTAACTATATTTTTTACATCTTCTTCGCTTACACAAGGTCCTGATGGTAGGCATAATCCTTGTTTAAAAAGATTTTCAGATACGCCATTAACATACGATGGACAACCTGCAAAAACAGGCTGTAGATGTAGAGGCTTCCACAATGGGCGACTCTCTATAGATTGCTCTTTTAGAGCCTCCATAATTACATTGTAATCTACGCCTACCTTATCTTCATCAACTAAAATAGTCGAAAGCCAGAAGTTTGAATTAAAATCATCCGAAGGATTATTCATTACAGTAATGCCATCAATACTCGCAAAAGCCTCTTGATAGAGAGTATTTATATGCCTATGATGCTCTATATGTTCATTTAGAACAAACATCTGACCACGACCAATACCAGCACATATATTACTCATTCGGTAATTATAGCCTATCTCTTTGTGCTGATAATATGGATAGTTTTCGCGTGCCTGAGTAGCATAGAACATAATTTTCTT
>JAWXTR010000069.1:0-17316 GCA_044433365.1 Rikenellaceae bacterium | reverse complement strand
TTGATAGGTTGCTCCCCAGCAGTGCCTATCTCCTCTTAATACCTTGACACAAAGATAATAAAACAATTTTAATTGAAACTTTTTACGCTTTTATTTGGATTTTAACATGAAAGACGTTGTGTACAACGTCTGAAGACACAGCACTTTTAAAATCAAAATAATTCGTTTAATAACAAAATATATCTGCTATAGTCTGTAATATTTAGTATAGACTTCGCTGTATTTCAGACGTTAGACCTAACGTCTCTACAGAGTTCGGAGTGGAGGTAATAAAAAAAATTTATTTTACACTTTTTAAAAAAAAGTGAACAAAAACACGCCTTCAGTGTCTCTTCGAGACCACTGAGCGCACAATTTTTTTCAAAAATTGTGAGGCAAATCCGCAAAAAGAGTTTTACGAATCCGCCTAGATAATTTAGTTAAAATTTACAAACACATCAAATAAAATACACACAAATCTACAAGAAGAGTAGTAACAAAAGAAATAAAGAAGTTAAAAAACGTCCTTTCAATTTAACATAATATATATTATGGTTCCTTTTTTGTTAGCTAATTTTCTTATTTTTAGCTGATTACAGATTGTTAAATTATGTGATTTTTATATTTTTTCCATCTAAAGTTGATGGTAAAAAAGCTATTAATAAAGCATAAAAAAAGCTAAACAACATATAGTTTATTTAGCTTTTATTATGATATTTATGAATTTAAAATCCTAGAACTCAGCATTTTTAGGAGTACGTGGGAAAGGAATTACGTCACGAATATTTCCCATACCTGTAACGAAAAGCAACAAACGTTCGAAGCCTAAACCGAAACCACTGTGAGGAACAGATCCAAAACGACGAGTATCGAGATACCACCACATATCTTTCATCGGAATTTCAAGCTCTGCAATACGGTTTTCCAACTTTTCAAGGCTCCATTCACGTTCAGAACCGCCAATAATTTCACCAATTTTTGGGAAAAGTACGTCCATAGCTCTTACAGTCTTGCCATCCTCATTTTGTTTCATATAAAAAGCCTTGATTTCCTTAGGATAATCTGTAAGGATTACAGGTTTTTTAAAGTGATTTTCAACAAGATAACGCTCATGTTCGCTTTGCAAATCTAAGCCCCAACTAACTGGAAATTCAAATTTGACACCCGATTCTTGTAGAATTTCAATACCTTCGGTATAAGGTAAACGCACAAAATCGTTCTCTACAACAAATTTTAAACGCTCGATTAACTCTTTGTCTACCATTTTGTTAAGGAACTCCAAATCATCCTCGCAATTCTCTAAAGCGTAGCTAATTAAATATTTTAAGAACTCTTCGGCAAGAGCCATATTATCGTCAATTTCAAAGAATGCAACCTCTGGCTCAATCATCCAGAACTCTGCTAAGTGGCGAGGTGTGTTTGAATTTTCCGCACGGAAAGTTGGACCAAAAGTGTAGATTTGAGATAGTGCTGTAGCACCTAATTCACCCTCTAACTGCCCTGAAACTGTTAAATTACAAGCTTTTCCAAAAAATTCTTGACTGTAGTCGATAGCACCTTCCTCTGTTTTAGGCATATTGTCAAAATCTAAAGTAGATACTTTAAACATTTGACCTGCACCTTCACAATCAGAACCTGTAATTATTGGCGTATGAAGATAAACGTATCCTTTTTCGTTAAAAAACTTGTGAATAGCAAACGCCATAGCGTGGCGGATTCTTAAAACAGCACCGAAAGTGTTTGTTCGAGGACGCAGGTGAGCTATTTCACGAAGAAACTCAAAAGAGTGACCTTTCTTTTGAAGAGGATATTTCTCACTATCGGCAGTGCCGTAAATTTCGATTGCAGTCGCTTGAATCTCAACACCTTGACCAGCACCCATCGACTCAACTAACTTACCTTCAACACGAAGAGATGCACCAGTTGTAATGGTTTTAAGCATCTGCTCATCAAAAGATGCAACATCTACAACACATTGAATATTATTGATAGTAGAACCATCATTAAGAGCGATAAAATTAATGCTTTTATTACCTCTTTTTGTTCTTACCCAACCTTTTACAACAACATTTTGCTCAGAAGCAGCTGTTCTTAACAGCTCCTTAATTTTAATTCTATCATCCATTTTTTATTACTTAGAATATATTATTTTATTTTTTAAATATCACCCTTTTGTCAAAGCGAATTACAAATATACAATTTCTTTTTAATTTTTCAAAAAAACACAAAAAATTTAAGGGGAGTTCTAAATTCTGGATAAGTCAGATTTTAGAAGTTCCCTTAAACTGCTTTTTTAGCCATATTTTCTCTGCGTACTAAACAGTTTATACCTCGCTGCATCCACACAAAAAGTATAGAACATACCATTCGAGGCAAAACTAATAGCAATACTGGAACACCGACCATATTAAGAAGTATTGTATCCTCTACTAAACTATGCGTAATACCGATACTAGTGTTAAGCAGATTCATATCCTCCTGCTCTACTTCACCGCTCTTTGCACCTTCTATCATAACCGCCCCACCGTAAGCCAGACCTAAAGTATTTGCCACAAGCCAAAGAAAGGTCACAGTATCTGAAAGTCCCATAAAACGCATAAGGTAGGTAAAAGGCTTGATTAATACATCAAGAATCTTAAACTCCCTCAATATATTTTGCAAAGCATTGAGAAGATATATAAATAGTGTCATTTTGACAGCCAACACAACAACCGACCATCCCCACGCTTTAATTGCACCCCAAAAGGTTAAATTTTCGCTCTGCATAGGAGCCGACAATATTAAATTTCCCTCCAAATTTTGTGGTAGCATTGTGTTTAATACAATCCCCACACCAAAAGCTGTAAGAATACGCAAAGCAGCAGCACCTATATAAGAATAGCCTGTTTTTTTCTGAATTGTACTCTCGACTATGATATTGTGAGCGATTAAAATCATTGAAGATAGTATAACTACCATTCTATAATCAACCCCAAGCGTAGCAATTACTGCAATAGCAGAGTAGATGGAGGCGAAAATTGCAGTTATAAAGACCAAAACACCCCTTGCATCAAGTCCAGCATACATAAAAATCGGCTCTATAAAGGTGGAAATCATCTCAATAATTCCAAAATAGTCGAGCATTGCTACTAAAAATGTGGTTGGAATCATAAATTTCATCAACCATAGCGACGAGCGAAGTGCAACTTGTATTGCATCTATAAAACAATGTTTTACGATGCTAATTCCTTTTTTTACCATTATAATATCAATTTATTACGATGCAAAGATACTCTTTTTTATCTCGTTTTATAAATAAAACTGTACTAAATTTATTATATAATATTTATTGAAAATTTAGCCATTAAGTAGGGTAAAATAATTATTGGTGTATTTTTAATAGTGCTATTGGAGATGAGATTTTTTGCTATTGAATCGAAAATATAGTGGTTCTATATTGAGATTTAATAGTGAAAAATATCGCTCCAAGAGTGCTATTAAGAATATGGCAATAATTGTTTTACACTACTTATTAAAAGAATTTATCAGATATAGGCTTTATATATATATTTCTTGCTGAAATATCGCTGTTAAAAAGGGTTAAAATCTCCAAAAAACAGAGCAAATAACATAAAACCAACGAAATAGACAAAAATAAACTCATAGTAAAAATTTTTGAAATAGAGGGAACTTCTAAAATCTGACTTTCGGAATTTAAAGAATTATATTTTCTGTTATTCTATTTACAATTGTAATTATCTTATTGCTTGAAAAAGTGAAATTAACTAGCAAAATTTATAATAATTCATTTTTAGTGTGTTTACAATTGTATATTAATTTGTTTTTACAAAAGTCAATAAAAATTTAACAGTTGTAATATTGAATTTTGTAAATCGAAATATTTATTTTTTTGGCGTATATGCTGCAAATCTATTTCCTTTGTAGAATATTATTATCTTTTCTATATCATCATCTGTTGTTGCTAAAGCTGACATTAACAAATCTTGCGTATTATCATATTTACTCTCAGGCTGTTTCGTGTTGTTTACATTTGTAATTACATTTGTAAATTCATCCCTATTTCTATCTGCGTTGAAATTTTGAGGTTTATTCTGGTTTACATTGGTAAATTGAACATTATTTCGATTTACATTTGTACTCTCATTTTGAAAATAGCTATTTTTCTCTATTTCTATTGAATTGAAAAGGTTATCTCTATTTTCGACTCTTGTTTCAGCAGCTCTAGGCTCATTATAACCACCATCTCTACTATCAACATATCTCCGATCATTATACGCCTCATTATGCTGAAAAGTGGTGTTATTACTCCTATTTTGCTCATTTAACTCTACTGGAGTAGTGGTGTCAACCCTATTTATCGTCTCATTAGATTCATCACTTGGCTTATTTGTGATAACATTAGCACCCTCAGTAGCGGGAGATGTATCATCATCTCTATACATCTCACCCTTTCCTAAAATAAGCCAATCAGGATTGATTTTAGGGAATTTAGTTAATACCTTTTCAATAAAGTCAAAACTTGGCTTATTGCGCCCAGAAAGGATATGCGAGATGCTTGAAGCCTGTACATTTAGCATTTCAGCAAATTTCCATGCTGTTAATTGATTTTGCTGGATAATTTCAAAAATTCTCTCTTTCATAAATATCAAATTTTCATGAGTTTTAAGGGTAAATCTTGTAAATTGCCCTAATTGTATGAAAAAGGCTATTTACTGATGTTTACATCTGTTCTAATTATTTCACAAAAGTAATGAATTTATTTTTGTAAACAAAATTTTTATCTATTTTTTTCACTAATTAAAAGTATATTTTAATTGACTTATGTAAATTATTGATTTTTAAATATTTAGTAATACAATTTAAATTATTTTAATGGTTAAACCACAAAATATCAAGTATATATAATTTCTAATTAAAAATTAAATTTACTTAACGTGTCGCATTTTATTGATTTTCTGCTAGTTATATAGCTTTATTTAACTTGTTTTAAGGTCTAACTTTTCATGGTTTAATTTTGTAACATCTTGTAAATTTTTACTTTTACATACAGTTACAATTGTATATTTAATTTATTTACATTTGTGATTACAATTGTGAATTTTGAAAGATACTACCCTACTTTACAAAATTGAATTTTTTGAAAATTTTGCAAAAAAAATGGTAGCCATTTTTATGACTACCATTTTTTATGATTTTTTATTACCTTATAATTTCAGTGATAACACTACTCTACTTTTTGATTTCAGTTAAACACTCAACATTGCGGCAATTTCTTTAAACTCCTGCTCTGTTAATTTTACTCTCTCTTTTGCAAAATTTACATCGTTTTCACAATTCATCGGAATTAGATGAATATGAGCATGCGGAACTTCTAATCCAATAACTACCACTCCTACCCTCTTGCATTCGATTTTGTTTTTCAACTCCTTTGCAACTTTTTTAGCAAACAAAATCATCTCTGAAAGCATATCATCTTCAATATCGAAAATATAGTCAATCTGACATTTTGGCATAACTAGGGTGTGACCTTTAGCTACAGGGTTGATATCTAGGAATGCATAAAATTTCTCATCCTCTGCCACTTTATAACATGGAATTTCACCATTTATAATTCTTGTAAAAATTGAAGGCTCCATTGTTCTCTTAAATTTTCAAAATTATTGATTTTATTACAATTTTAGATTGTAAAATTTGATTTTTTGTTTAAAGCTCGTTATCTCTCCATCTAGGGCGTAAAATTTCTGAATATATAACTGCCTTGCGAATATCGAAATCTTCGGCTATTGAGCAACTACCCTCTTGCACTATTTCCTCAGAAAAAAACGAATTTTCGGCTATCGACTCATATTTCCTCGACATAATTTCGGATGAAAATCTAGACATAGACGGAACAGGTGGAGGCGTAGGTATACGTGTAGAAGTTGGAATTTGCCCTTTACTACCTCCTACATTATTACTCTGCTCAAAAACTGCTCTTTCCTCTTCTCTATCTAATAGCTCATCATCCTGCTTATCATGAATATCTTGAGATTCTTCTTCGCTCTCATCAGAGTCCCACGATTTACGCATAACACGAGAAACCCTATACATTATAAGTGCTCCTATTGCAAAAATTATTAATGATTCCATAGCATTAAAGTTTTATAGAGTGATTATTTTGCTAAGTTAATAAAAAAAAATTAAATAACAAAAAGGGGTACTAAAACCGTACCCCACTATTTGTTCCTTAAAAAGAGAACCTCTAATTTATGACTTTTAAAACTTACTAAAAAGAATTAAGAGGAGTTCTAGAAATTCCCTTAATTATTATCTTTAGTTGGAATATATGCTTTTACAAGAACCGAAAGAGTCTCACGATTTACCTTTCCAAGCATTTTGCTAAATAACTCAAAACTTTCAAACTTGTAGATAAGAAGCGGATCTTTCTGCTCATAAGTTGCATTTTGAACAGATTGTTTTAAATCGTCCATATCTCTTAGATGCTCAGTCCAATTCTCGTCAATATTTTGAAGCATTATATTTTTTGCTATCGATTTAAACACCTCAAAACCTTCGTTCTCTACAGATTTTTTGATATTTACCGATGCTTGAAATAGTTTTTTACCATCTGTAGCAGGAATTGATATAGATTCAAAATGGTGTAGATGTTCGTCGTGAATACGTTTTACCACAGGGGCAACAACATCTGCCATATTTTTCTTTCTACGCTCAAGGTTTTCGTTTATATCCGATGCGATTGAATCAATAATTTCAGAATCTTTAAACGCTTTATACTGCTGCTCAGTTAGAGATGGTTCGATTGAAATTTCACGCATCAACTCGATTTTAAACTCATCGAAGCTGATACCTCTATTAAACTCAACAAACGCCTCGGCATAATCTAAAACCATATTGTCAATATCCACCTCAATACGCTCACCATGAAGTGCATTGCGACGACGTGTGTAGATTACCTCACGTTGTGAGTTCATTACATCATCGTATTCGATAAGACGTTTACGAACACCGAAGTTGTTCTCCTCCACTTTTTTCTGAGCACGCTCGATTGCACGACTCATCATACCAGCTTGGATAGCCTCACCCTCCTTATGTCCCATTTTGTCCATCAAACCTGCAATACGCTCTGTACCAAACAGACGCATAAGGTTATCTTCCAGAGAAACAAAGAATTGAGACGAACCTGGATCACCTTGACGACCCGAACGACCACGTAACTGACGGTCAACACGACGAGACTCATGGCGTTCTGTACCCACAATTGCCAAACCTCCTGCTGCTTTTACCTCATCAGATAGTTTGATATCGGTACCACGACCTGCCATATTTGTTGCAATTGTAACTTGCGATTTGCGTCCTGCCTCCTGTACAACTTGCGCCTCAGCAGCATGTTGTTTGGCGTTCAAAACGTTATGTCTAATACCGTTCATTTTTAGAGAACGGCTTAAAAGTTCAGAAATTTCGACTGAAGTTGTACCTACAAGCACTGGTCGACCAGCTTCGACCAATTTTTTAATCTCTTCGATTACTGCTGCATATTTCTCACGGTTAGTTTTGTAGACAACATCATCTCTATCATCACGAACTATTGGGCGGTTGGTTGGGATAACCACAACATCAAGCTCGTAGATACTCCAAAACTCACTCGCTTCTGTTTCGGCTGTACCAGTCATACCCGAAAGTTTGTGATACATTCTAAAGTAGTTTTGAAGAGTTACTGCTGCAAAAGTTTGAGTTGCAGCCTCAACTGTAACTTTCTCTTTTGCCTCAATAGCTTGGTGTAGACCGTCAGAATAGCGACGACCCTCCATTATACGACCTGTCTGCTCATCGACAATCTTAATCTTGTTGTCCATTATCACATATTCAACATCTTTCTCAAACATTGCATACGCTTTAAGCAGCTGATTTACTGTATGTACACGCTCATTTTTAAGAGAGTAGTCGGCAAGAATTGCATCTTTTTTAAACATCTTTTCATCACCCTCTATTCCGCTTTTTTCTAATTCTGCAAGCTCTGCACCCACATCAGGAAGTACAAAAAATTTGTTGTCACCAACATATTTTGCAAGCTCTTCAAGACCTTTATCTGTAAGCTCAATAGAACGAAGTTTTTCGTCAATTACGAAATAAAGCTCATCTGTAATCTCTGGAAGTCGCTTATTATTGTCGGCAATATAGATATTTTCAGTTCTTTGAAGAAGAGTTTTAACTCCTTGCTCACTTAAAAACTTAATAAGTGCTTTTGATTTTGGAAGTGCCTTATGAGTTCTGAAAAGCAAAATACCACCTTCATCCATATTTCCATCTGCAATAAGCTTTTTAGCTTCTGAAAGGATTTTTGTAGCTAATACTTTTTGAAGATTGTATAATTTATCAATTATATCACGATATTCGTCAAAAAGCTGAACATCTCCTTTTGGAATTGGTCCAGAGATAATAAGAGGAGTACGAGCATCATCGATAAGCACTGAGTCGACCTCATCGACAATAGCATATTGATGTTTGCGTTGGACTAAATCCTCAGGCGAGTTCGCCATATTATCACGAAGGTAGTCAAAACCAAATTCATTGTTTGTACCGTAGGTAATATCGGCCATATACGCCTTTCTTCTCTCTGGAGAGTTAGGGCGGTGGTTGTCAATACAATCTACTGTTAGTCCATGAAACTCAAATATTGGTCCCATCCACTGACAGTCACGTTTTGCTAGGTAATCATTAACCGTAACGACGTGAACCCCTTTGTGTGAAAGCGCATTTAAGAAAATTGGAAGAGTAGATACAAGCGTTTTACCCTCACCTGTAGCCATCTCTGCAATTTTACCATTATTAAGTACTACCCCACCAAAAAGCTGACAATCGTAGTGAATCATATTCCAATCAATCACATTACCTCCAGCACTCCATTTATTACTATAAGTAGCTTTTGTGCCCTCAATAGTGATATATTCACGTTTTTTTGCTAATTCTATATCAAGTGGCGTTGCTGCGACTCCTAAAATCTTGTTCTCTGTAAAACGTCGAGCAGTATCTTTTACTATAGCAAAAGCCTCTGGAAGAATCTCAAGAAGTACTTTTTCTATTGTCTGGTCAATATCTTTTGTAATATCTTCGATTTGAGCAGCAATTTTTGATTTATCTTTAATAGACACCTCTCTGCTCTCAATCTTTTTCTTCAGCTCTACAATCTTCTCTTCATCCTCAGCAATTGCATCTGCTATTTTCTTCATCAATGCAGCTGTCCTAGCTCGCAATTGATTGTTGGTGAGCTTTTCCATTTCTGGATATATAGCCTTTATTTTGTCGATATAAGGCTCTACCTCCTTTTTATCTTTGTCGGCCTTAGAGCCAAACATCAGCTTTAATAAGCTGCTAACAATATTACTCATATATTATATATTTTTTCTTATCTAACTCAAAATACAACATTTGATAATAAAAGTAAAACCTGTTGTACTCTAAAAAACCCCCCAAAGGTAAGAATTTAATCCAATAAAAGCAAACGATTAAAAAATTTTATTAACTTTGTCACTCAAAATTTAGACAAAAACAGAAAAACTTTTAAAAATTACATAAAAATGGGAAGAGCTTTTGAATATCGCAAAGCGAGAAAAATGAAACGCTGGGGAAATATGGCCAGAGTGTTTACAAAGATTGGTAAAGAGATTGCAATTGCAGTAAAATCTGGTGGTGGCGACCCTTCATCTAATACACGTCTTAGAGTCTTAATTCAAAATGCAAAGGCTGAAAATATGCCTAAAGAGAATGTTGAAAGAGCTATCAAACGTGCACTTAGCAAAGATACAGAGAACTACAAAGAGGTAGTTTTCGAAGGATATGCTCCTTTTGGTGTGGCTGTACTTGTAGAGACAGCAACCGACAACAACACTCGTACTGTAGCAAACGTGCGTAGCTATTTTAATAAAGCAGGCGGTTCGCTAGGTACTAGTGGATGTCTTGATTTTATCTTTGAACGTAAATGCGTGTTCCGTGTTGAGGCTAAAGAGGGTATTGATCTTGAAGAGCTTGAGCTTGAGATTATCGACTGTGGTTGTGACGAAATTGAGGCTGATGGCAATGAGATTGTTATCTCTGGTAGCTTCGAATCTTACGGTGCAATCCAAAAATTCTTAGAAGAAAACGAACTTCACATTATTAGCGGTGAATTTATTCGTGTGGCTAACGACTACAAAGATGTTACAGACGAGCAACGAGCATCTATCGACAAACTTATCGAAAAGTTTGAGGATGACGAAGATGTAACAAACGTATTTACTAATATGGCTCACTCTGACGAGCAAGATGAAGAGTAATCTAGTCAACGATAGTGCTATAACTCTTAGAGCCTTAGAACCAGAGGATTTAAATATTCTCTATCTCTATGAGAATAGCAAAGAAGTATGGCGAGTTAGTGGCACTCAGGTGCCATTTTCTCGCCAAATTCTTCGTAAGTTTATCGAATCTGCTTTCACCGATATTTATAAGAGTGGACAGCTGCGTTTAATGATAGATAGTGCAGGTGAGGCTATTGGTGCGGTAGATATTTTCGATTTCGACCCTCACAACAGCCGTGCAGGGGTAGGAATTATAATATTTAGCGGCAAAGAGCGACAAAAAGGACACGCCACCAAGGCTATGGAACTACTTATGGAGTATTGCTACACTACTTTAATGCTACACCAACTCTACTGCAACATCTCTAGCGACAACACCCAAAGCCTTGCGCTATTTAGAAAGCTAGGATTTGAGGTTGTCGGCATAAAGAAAGATTGGAACCGTATTGATGGGCAATTTTTTGATGAGATTATTTTACAAAAGATAGTTCTGTAATTTATAATTCATAATTCATAATTACTGAGTTAGATAACACCCCGTAGAGACGTTGTGCACAACGTCTGTAACCAAGCACAGGTAATCAAGGTTTATTCTCAAAAACTGCTTCCGCAAGCAGCTGTAGAGACGTAGCCCTGCTACGTCTAAAATCGAATTTTGCAAAGCAAAATGAGTTTACGGGGCAAACAAAATTGGATTTGACAAGTCAAATCCAAACCCAGACGTAGCAGGGCTACGTCTCTACAGCTGAGCCACGAATTTTAATGCATAATGCATAATTGCTGAGTTAGATAACACCCCGTAGAGACATTGTGCACAACGTCTACAACCAAGCACAGCTAATCAAGGTTTATCCTCACAAACTGCTTCCACAAGCAGCTGTAGAGACGTAGCCCTGCTACGTCTAAAATCGAATTTTGCAAAGCAAAATGAGTCTACCAAAGCAACCAAAAATTGAATTTGCTAAGCCAAATCCAGACGTAGCAGGGCTACGTCTCTACTGCTGAGCCACAAATTTTAATTCATAATTACTGAGTTCGATTACAGACGTTGGACCCAACGTCTCTACAGTTCTAACTGCTTAACACCAGCGAGTAGGGTCGCAGACCCATTTATAATTCACAATTCATAATTTACAATTACCGCTTATACTCATCATACATAAGCAGCAGATGCGAAGCACTCCAACTAAAATTAGGAGCTTTTAGAAGTTCACCAGTATGAGTACCATAGTTTTCATGAATTGGTTTATCAGATGTTAAGCCATCTAAGCGGTCGAAAACCTGCTCAGTATATTTATCAGCAAGTTCACCATAACCATAGTTTCTCAACCCTCTAATTGCAAGGTGCGTTTGGTCTAACCAAATAGGTCCTCGCCAATAGCCACGTGGATTATATTTTGGATTATCGGCTGCAACTGTTGGAAATGGAATATAGGTAGAGAATTTGGTGGTGTCAGTTAGAAGTGGAAGCATAGCCTCTACCTGCTCTTTTGTTGCAATCTCAGCCCAAAGAGGAGTGTAAGCCTCACAACCATACTCTTTTACAAACGAACCATCAGATAATCTTTTATCGAAGAAAAATCCACTCTCTTTATCGTAGAAATGGTCGGCTATATTAGCTGGCACTTCTGGAATATCTAAAGGTCGATTTAAAACCTCTGCAAATTTTTTCAAACAACGATACTCTATTGCAAGGTATGAATTTAAGTCTACACTCTCTTGATTCATACTCCAAGCATCATTATAACCACTATTTTTCAACATTTTTGTATCGTCAAAACGGATAGCATTGTCCATGCCACTCTCCCAGGCAGCAGCTACGAGCGTACCATCGGTAGAACCAAACTCACAAATTCCATTTTTGTCGTGGTCACGCTTTTCATACCACCAATTATGGTAGGCTACAAGCTGCGGAAACATCTCTGAAAGAAAATCAGTATCGCCAGTGTTATCGTAGATTTTCTCTACTGCCCAACAAATTAGAGGTGGTTTACTATCACGAGCATTATTCTCTTTAGGGTTGGTGTAGATACAGTCTATAATCATTCCATCCTCTAGTTGGTAATCGAACATTGCACGAATATTATTTTTTGCAAGCTGAGGATTAAATTTTGATAGTGCAGCTACAAAACGCCAACTATCCCACGCCCAAAAACCGACAAAATAGTCGACAGCATGGCTTGGAACCACTCCATCGTGAAGCAGACCACCACGTTGAGAACGCCAATTAGATGTTAGAGTTACTACCGATTTTACCGCTACTCTATCATATTCATGTGTTAAATCATCACGAAGAACAGAGCTAATATAACCATCCCAACGCTCTCTATTTTGAGTTAAAGCACTTTGAGTGTCGATAAGTAATTGGGCATTACCCTCAATAATTGGTAAAATTTCGTAGTCAGAAACTGCAAAAGAGATTGCTATATTACACTCCTTTGTTGCTATATCACACGTTGCAATATATCCATCTTCATCGCTTTGAAGTACGACATAAGAGGGGAAAGTAATGATTACACTCTCACCAGAGGGATGTTTTGCAACAACACTACATCCATTAACCTGCACTTTTACATCTTCGTCCCACTCTAATGATTGAAATGATAGTTTCTCTTTTCTATTACTATTTACAGATAATAAAGCAGTAGTAGAAGAGGTGAAATTTAGTCGCTGCTCTATCTCTAAACCATCCTTTTCAGATTGCATTAATAACTCACCTGGATAGTAGGTAGATTGGATAGGCTTAAAACCCTCTGCACCTTTTTTATCACCAACACCTACAACCACTGCACTTTGTGCCATCCATCTTCGACTAGGCATATCAATACTGTATGGACCACAAAATCCATTTACAAATTGGTCGTTTTCTGAAAGTGTGAAACCCATCCACGAACCTAAGTCGGCAAACCAACCTGTACATCTCTCTCCGCTACTTGGAGTGTGACGAACATCTAAAATATTTGCAAAGTCGTAGCGATCAAGCGTACCATCTTCAGTGGTATTTGTTGTCACTCCACTACACGATAGTGCAGTAAGAGCAACTAGCGAAGCAAAAAAACATGAACTAAATTTTCTTTTTTTCATAACTTAATTATTTTGAAACAAAGTTAATAAAACTTATGTACAATTCATAATGTACAATTCATAATGTACAATTCATAATGCATAATTCACAATGCATAATTCATAATGCATAATGCATAATTATTACTATTATAAAATAGACTATTATGTAATCGACAACAGCAATTATGAATTATGCATTATGAATTACGAATTATTTAAAACCAACGCAAATGAGCCTTTTCAGCAGGATTATCACCGCTTTTTAAAGGTTGGATTGTGAAGCTATAGCTCCAATTTTCTGGGGTAATTGTATATTCAGGATGTACCTGTGCTCCCCAAGTATTGTCGCCACCAACTCCCATTTGACGATGGTCTATATTTAACCAAACCAAATCTTTTTTAACCAGACTACCGCCATGTTTGCGCTCAATATCGTATGGAACATAATCGATATCTTTCATCTCGAAGTTCCAAGCCGAAACACTAAGTAGCTCGTCGCCTTTAATCAAAATACCCTCATTAGAGCTATTGCGTAGTGCAATCCAACGCACATCACTCTTATTTGCAGTCTCTTGCGGACGGATATAAGGGTGGAATTGACCCCAAACAGTTCCAGTATATAAACCTACAAAAACTCCAGTTTTTCTATCCTCATAGCTCTCGTGTGGTCCACGTCCTAAATAGCTCATTATCTCATATTCAGCAGGCAGGATAGCTCTCATTCCAAGTCTTGGTATCTCCGATAAAGCTTTATTGCCAGCTATAAAATCCATAGTGATTTTTACAACTCCATTAGGCAAGATATTGTAAAGTAGCTCTACTTTAGACTCTTGCTCTTTTAGGTAGTAAGAGGCTCTTAGCTCTACCGATTTGCCCTTATCTATAGATTTTGCATCTATATTTTGAAGCTTTGCATTTTCGCCAGCATATTTCCACGCTCCACAACGCTCAGCATGACCATTTGCCACATCATTAGCAGTCATAGCTCTCCAGAAATTTGGTTCAAATCCCTCTTTTATAAGGTTTTTACCATTATAAACTAGCTCGGTCATATCTCCGCTATTTTTAGAGAAAACAGCCTTAAATCCATCGGAGCTAACCACTATATTATCGTTAGCAGTCTCTGTTTTTAAACTACCAGCAACACTCTCTTGGGCAATATTTGCGCTACACGCTTTTTGGTAAATCCACTGCTCCATAGCAGCAATATGTCCTTTAGGAATCATTGGAGCATCATCTTTTGTGATAGCTTTTACAGTTAGAAGATACTCTCTATCCTCTTTTGTAGCATAGGTTATAGGAAGTTCAATAATTTTCGACTCTCCAGCCTCGATATTCGGAAAATCCATCTCTCCGCTCTCTACCACTGCTCCATCACACTCAATACTCCAAACAAAATAGTAACAATCAAGGTTTATAAAGTCGTGGAAGTTTTTCACCTCTATACTTTTCGAAGTAAATGGTGCAGTTTTGAAATGAACATACTGATACACCTTTTTCACCTCATTAATATGTGGGTGGAGTGTGCGGTCGGCAGCAACCAAACCATTAGCACAGAAACTAGAGTCGTTGTGGATACCTACATAACCCAAATCGCCACCATAAGCCCAAATATCTCTATCATTATCATCTTTAATTAAGAAAGTTTGATCTACCCAATCCCAAATAAAGCCACCTTGCAACTGGTCGTATTTGTAGATTAAATCCCAATAGTCTTGAAGATTCCCAACGCTATTACCCATTGCATGAGCATACTCACAAAGAATCATAGGGCGTGTATCTCTCTGATTTACATGGCTACGAAGTGCCCAAATACGAGCATACATAGGGCAATATATATCAGAGACTGATTTATATCCACCTCCCTCATACTGTACAGGACGAGAAGGATCGGCTTTTTTAGTCCAATGGTATATTGTTTCGAAATGTTTGCCATATCCCGACTCATTTCCCAAGCTCCACGTAACGATAGATGTAAAATTACGGTCACGTATCACCATTCGGCTCATACGCTCCATAAAAGGCTTCTCCCAATCAGGATAGTTTGCAAGAGTGTGATCTTCATGCGACATCATACCATGACTTTCGATATTTGCCTCATCTACAAGATATAAACCATACTCATCACAGATAGAGTACCAAGCGTAATAGTTAGGATAGTGACAGTTTCTAACAGAGTTGATATTGTGTAGCTTCATAAGCTCCACATCTTTCAACATACTCTCGATAGAGATTGTACGTCCGCCCTCTGGGTCGTGTTCATGGCGATTTACTCCCTTAAATAGAACAGCTTTGCCATTTATTAGCTGCATACCGTTACGCATCTCTACAGTTCTAAATCCAAAACGGTGTGTAAATGATTCTAACGACTTACCTTTAGCATCAAATGTATTAACAACTAAAGTATAGAGGTTTGGAGTCTCAGCACTCCACGGTTTTGCATCTAAAAATAGCTCTTTTACGCTAAATTTGCGATTATTACTGCTATCATTTTTATTATCTTTCTGAAGGATTACTTTACCCTCATTATTGAGCACCTTAACCTCTACCGACTCTCCACTCTCTTGAGCTGACAAATCAATATCGAGATTAAAATCACCATCTTTATAACCATTTACAAGCTCAGCTAAAAGCTCAAAATTATTTACACGATATTTTGGTCGAGCATAAAGGTATACATCTCTCTCAATTCCGCTATATTTCCAATAATCTTGACCCTCAAGATATGAACCATCACTATAACGTAACACTTTAAGAGCTAGGTTATTTTTACCACTCTTTAACTTATCGGTAACATTAAAATGAGCTGGCAAACGACTATCTTCGCTATAACCTACAAACTCGCCATTTACCCAAACATAGAAAGCCGATTCAACACCCTCGAAATCTAGGAAAATATCCAATCCATTCCAATTTTTAGGCATATTAAACTCCCTAACATAAGCCCCAACTGGATTGTAGTCCATCGGAACGTAAGGTGGATTTATCTCAAAAGGATACTCTACATCGGTATAAATTGGAGCATCAAAACCCTGTAGTTCCCAACTTCCAGGAACCTTTATATCGCTCCAACCTTTTGTGTTATACCCCTTAGTATGAAAATCTTTTGGCGACGACTCATCATTTTTAGAGTAGTTAAATTTCCATACTCCATTTAATGAATATCTTCGCTCAATATCTGGATTTACATCAAATCTTTTTACCATTGGTAGAGATAACTGCCCTAAAGCACTACTCTCATTAAGATATGGAGTCATGTGGGCAGCCATTGGCTCACGGTTAATCTCCGTAATTGTCGGATTTTGCCACGGGAGCTTACTAAGCGACTCCTCCGTAGCCATTGCGCTCGTAGAAACCGACGCTAGGCAAACTGCCAAATAGGATGCAATAGTTTTTAAATTCATAAGTTTTAATTTAATTGAAGTTTTTAAAATTTGTTTAATTTAGTCTATTTTCAGAATCTTAAAAGTTTAGGGAACTTCTAATAAATCCCCATAAGAAAACTTTTAAGAATTGGTTTAAAATCCAATTCTTAAAAATTCTCTTTATTAATATCTCAAGAAATAGATAACATTAAAAGTCTAAATAGAACAAAAAAATGGAACTAAAAATGGAACAGTAAAATCTACTACCGTACCGTGAAAAATTGATAAAACTACAAACTCCTCACCCGAAAATCTGGTGATAATCGGTAGTGTAGTATCCATAGTAGTGGCTCCTCCAGCCGATATTGGTGCTAACCGACCAAACCAAACAACTAATAATGGAGCTAGCAAAAGCGTTATAAGCTCACGAATAATATTTGAAAGCAAGGCTATCGTTCCAAGCTCTGCCCCCTTATACTCTGTTATAAATATTGAAGATAGAGAGTAGTATCCAAACCCTGCGCCTACAGCCATTGTATCGGCAGCTGTTCGCCCCTCTAAAAAAAACGAAGATA
>JAWXTR010000068.1:0-17325 GCA_044433365.1 Rikenellaceae bacterium | reverse complement strand
CTCTGATTACACGAAATTAAGTGGAGGTATAGAAGAAACACAATGTGAGTTTCAAAACCAAATTTATACCACTTATGCTCGGACAGGGTTTTCTTAGCCATAATAGACAATATCAGTAATAAGTAGTGTAAAACAATTATTGCCATATTTTTAACAGCACTTTTGGAGCGATATTTTTCACTATTAAATTTCAATGTAGAACCACTATATTTTCAATTCAATAGCAAAAAATCTCATTTCCAATATAGGGGGGAATAAACAAAATGTAAAGATAGATTATTATTAGTATTATAGATAATATATTATTATATAGATAGTTAGGTAGTTATTTGTAAGTGATGGTGTCAAAACGAATTGTTTACTTTGCTTTACTTTTGCTTTTCTTTTCTTGGGGGATTTGAATGGTGTTTAATGGTTTTGGTTTGCTTTTGGTTTACATGGTGTTTGCTTTGTGATGGTTGGATGCGGTAAATACCGCTACGTGGTTATTTGAGCCGCTTTTTGCCCTTGTTTTGGGTGAGAGGCGGCTTTCTTTATGCGTGTGGGTTTAGGGTGTTAAATTGGCGTTTTATGGCGTTTGAATAGTTGGTTTTATGGTGGTGGTTTGAATGGGGTAAATTTGGCTGTTTTGGGGTTTAGGGTTACACTTAGGGTTACATTTAGGGTTACACTTTTTTTGTTACCTCAAAACAAATCGTTTAGTTTAGGGTTACATTTAGGGTTACATTTTCGTTAAAAAAATAGCCGTGAGGATGTAGCAAAATACATTGTTACCCCCTGTTTTGATTGAAATATGGGTATTAAGGGGTACCAAAATACACTATAATTGACAAAATTAGTGCCTTAAAATCGTTATTTGGTAGTGTTGTAATGCCCTTTTTGCTGCTTTTATTTTCTCTTTTTGTGCGTGAGATATATTTCGGGGGTAAAAAGGGGGTATACGCTTTGTAAAAACGTTGTAAAAGGGGGTGTATCTACTGTTTCCTTTGTTTTGCATGTGTAAATGTGTGTATGTTGATTATTTTTGTTCTTGCATGGCTTCAATAATAGATAAGTAGTGTAAAACAATTATTGCCATATTCTTAATAGCACTCTTGGAGCGATATTTTTCACTATTAAATCTCAATATAAAACCACTATATTTTCGATTCAATAGCAAAAAATCTCATCTCCAATAGCACTATTAAAAATACACCAATAATTATTTTACCCTACTTAATTGTCTATCTATTTGCTCATCTTTCTTTTTAATGAGGTTTAATACTTCTGAAATTTGACTGTCTTTCACCCCTATTAACCTAATTACCTCAGATATTTGTTCATCTTTTTTCTCAAAAGCCTTTATTACGGTTTTGAAAAGGTCTGAGCTACACCCTATTTGCTCAACTTCATTTACCCCTCCTGATATTGTTGTTGTATTGTTTCCCATATATACTATTTTTCTAAAAGTTTATTGATTAATTGTGACACTTGTCCTTGGTAAGCAGATATTTGCTCTTGATATTTTGAAATTTGCTCTCTTTGTTGTGCTATAATCCCTAACAACATGTCAGTATCATGCGTAACGGAAGGAATGGATGTAGAAATCTCTTGTTTAAATTTATTTGTACCTCCTTTAATGTTGGCTACATTGCCTTTAGGAGTGTCTTTATTGATCATATTGCCAGTGCCTGTGAGTAACCATCCTGGGTTAACATCTACATACATTTGAGTTATTGCAATAATAATGTCAGTAGTTGCTACTGGATATTTTTGTGTTCTTTTGTCAATATTAAACAATCTATTTATAGTTTGTTGGGGAATACCTATTGTTTTTGCAAAATTATTTACACTTTTATTTGCATAAAAATCAATAAGTTGTCTAATTCGTGTGTTAATAGGAGGTATTTCCATATTTTATTTTTATTTGAAATGTTTGTAATTTACAAAAATGTATGTATATTTGCAGCATGGTAATAGAGTTACCACGCTCCAAATATAGTCAAAAATCACGAGATTTCAAAAGGAGCGATTTACGAATAATAATTAAATACAATTTTTATGACTACAACTAATTTTACACCAAAGGTGAAAGCTGCTTATAGGGAGCTGGTCAGAAATGGCGAATATTTCGCTGCACGATGGCTGTTGCACGTGCTAAATACCAAACATTATATAGTGCGTGTTTCTATGCCGTTAAGTTCTGATTCGGCTTGGCGATGTGCACATATTATTGACCCTGATAACAGTGGGTATTCTTTTAGTATAAGGTAATAATTTTAAAATATAGAATATGAAAGCAATTAGAGTTTATTTAGACGAGAAAGATACTGACTTGATAGGGTCGGTAGTTGAAAAGTTAAACAATTTTGAGGATACCGCTGCTACTATGGTTGCAGTTGGGGAACTGTTTGTGGCTGCTGTTGGTCAATGCGCTATTACTTATGCTAAGTGTGTTATTGAGACTGAGTTTGGTGGTGCGGTGTCTTATCAGAGTGTTAAAATGTAATACCAAAAAATAATTTTAAATAGATTATCATGTTAAAACGATTAATTAAATGGTTGATTAAACCGATTGTAATTGTTAGTGAGTTATTTGAAACTACACCCTCAGAGGTTGATTATAAGAGCGCAACTGAGGATTGGGTTAGGCTGAGTAAAAAAGTTAAAAATTGTTCCTAGTGATGTTGGCGTGGGAGCAAAATAATTATTTAAAACTAATAGAGTATGAAAAAAGTGATATATGCTGAAGAAACAGAAAAAGGCTATATTCTTCACGTTAAATATAGCCTTTGGGGAGTGGTTTTTTACAGAAAAGAAAAACACATCGGGAATAAACTTATAGACTATTCCGATTTTTGAAGGTGTGCAGTAACTGATATTCCTACTACATAAGATGATTTAAAAGGAATACAAAAGATGTTCTTAATAGTATAACCACAATCTAAATAGCTTTGAATTATTGGGTATTCATAATGACTATCTTTTGATGAATCTTCAAACTGAATAGTTTCGGTAACAACAAGTTCTTTCATAGAAAATAAAATTTGGTTTATATTTTTTTGTCGCAGTAAAGTTAATCAAATTTCCCACGAATACAAAGGTTTACCTTGTGTATTATCCAGAGCGATACTGGCGTGGGAGCAAAATTTAATAATCATAAAAATTTATAAAAATGAGTAAAAGATTTGAATTTGAAGAACGAAGCACACGAGTAGAGATAATAGAAACTTTCGGTGTGAGTAGTAAGTCGCTTTGGGAGGCTTTAACTTTTAAAGTTAATACTTCGCACGCTAGGAAGCTAAGAGCTGCAGCTCGTGAGCGTGGTGGGGTTATCGTTGATTTTGATGCAATGAAAACCTATAGAGCTTGCGATACATATTTTAACGAGGTTCCTCGCCAAATGGTTAGGATTGTAAGCGATAGGGTTTTGGTTGTTTGTAATTTAGAGGGTGATTGTGATACTCTGATTGAGGTTGATGGTAAAGAGGTTGAAAATTTTGGCAGGGTTGAGATGGGGCAGATGCCTATGGTATTTGATCGTGCTTTGGTTGTGGTTAATGGTTTAAAATAGATTGGATATGAGAGGAGAATCAGTAAAAGTAGAAGTTTTCATAACTCCAGTGAATGGAGTTATGAAAAACAGTAGGATGTTCTACCACAGTATTGAGCGCATTGTGCTGGTTGATGGTGAAGAGGTTTTTCATGATATACAAAAAAACGCTTTGTTCAGCAGAGATGAATCAATCCTTCGACAATTTGAAAATTGGTGTAACGAGTTATTACTTGAAAATAGCAAGAACAGAGGCGATGTTGCTTGCAATACCAATAAGTTCTTTAGCCTTGTCAGCAAATTTTGGTTCAAGCTGTTTGGATAATGCTGCGAGCTCAATATGGAGTTTTTCGATGTTAGCCTTTAACAGTTCTTCTTGAGCATAAAAGCCACCCCTGTTCATAAGGTCACAGGCGTTTACATTAAGATAAATAGTGATTTCCCCACCCAGACAGCGAGTTGCTTTAAGTAGGCTCAATTCTTCAAATTGTCTAATTAAAGCATCGTATTCCTCCCAAGTAAGACTAAAGTCAGAGCAGTCTTTACGTACATTAGTTTGGCAGCACATGCCAAATTGAAGGAATGATTTTAATACATCATCCTTGATTTTAGGTGTGATCATAACATTAAAATTTGGTTAATAAATAGTTTAGCAACGGTAAAGTTAATCAAATTTCCCACGAATACAAAGGTTTACCTTGTGTGTTATCCAGAGCGATACTGGCGTGGGAGCTAAAATAGAATATAATTTAAAATTATGGAGTATTACAAAGGATATACATGTGTAACAATTGATGAACTTACTTCTAAAGATGGTTGTGGGGCTGTTATGGGAATGTCTTGCCTTAGACAAAACATATCTCGTAAAAGAATCAATGTTGTTCGCAAAGGTGGAGGTTTAGGTAGTTACGCCTTAATTGATTTTCACTCCATGCCCGAGCGATTTAAAGTAGCTTTTATAAATAAATACGGAAACCCTGATGATGTTATAAAGGCGCAAATGAAAGGTAGTGCGGTATTAGAGGATGGAGCAGCTAGAGAGTGGTTTTCAACATATACGCTCTCGAATGGTGAGAATATAGATGATGATAAACAACAAGAGTATATAACTACTGCTTCTATAATCAATGAGGTGTTAAGGCGTGTAAATGAGAGTGTATCTTATCAAAAATCACTAGGTGGTAATAAGGGTATATCTCAAAAAGATTTAACGCTTAGTTTGATTGAGGATTTTAGGCTTTACCCTGGTCACAATCTACCTACTAGTTGGGCGAGACTTTCCTCTAAGATTAAAGATTATAAAGCTTGTGGATATATAGCTCTTATTGAGGGTTATTTAGGTAATCAAAATACTGTTAAAATTACTGACCAGATGGGTAGGTATATCATTGCTCTTAAACGCAGTAAAGTACCTCAATATAATAATGAGCAGATATGGCAGGAGATTAATAGAATAGCTCCCGAGAAAAAGTGGAAACCTATAAAGAGTCAAAATACGATAACCGCCTACCTTAATCGTCCCGATATTATGCCTCTTTGGTATGATGCTAAACTTGGAACCAAGGCTGCGAAATATAAATATAATCGTAAACATAAGACTATAATGCCGATAAGGCGTGACGAGTTGTGGTATGGTGACGGAACGAAGCTCAATCTTTATTACAAGGCGTGGGATGAGAAGGCTCATAAATGGAAACTCTGCACAACGAGCGTATATGAGGTAATAGATGCTTCGAGCGAGGTGATGCTCGGTTACTGTATTTCGGATTCTGAAAATTTCGATGCTCAATATCTTGCCTACCGTAACGCTATTGAGACTGCAGGGTGTAGACCTTTTGAGATTGTTTATGATAACCAAGGTGGTCAGAAAAGCAAAAAGGCTCAGGAGTTTTTTGATAAGATTGCTAGAGTGGATAGAGCTACTGCACCATACAATGCAAACTCTAAGAGTATTGAGAGTGTTTTTGGGAGATTTCAGAAGCAAGTATTAGCACAGGATTGGAGATTTACAGGTATGAATATCACTGCAAGCGGTGAATTTAGTAGAGTTGACGATGAATTTATTGAAGCTAACAAAGATAGCCTTTATACGCTTGAGGAATTAAGGGTAGCTTATCAATTGGCTCGTGAGAAGTGGAACGAAATGATCCACCACGCTTCAAAAGAGGATAGACCACAAACTCGTAAAGAGATGTATCTTACAAGTATCAACCAAGAGACTCAGCCGATAACACAGGCGGAGCTTATTAACATTTTCTGGATTCAAAACGAAAACGAGATTACCTTCACTTCGTCGGGAATTACAATCACCATTGATAAAAAGGAGTACACTTACGATGTATACGGTGCCGATGGGTTACCCGATCTTCACTTTAGGGATAAACACACCTACCGTAAGTTTACAGTTAAGTACGACCCGATGGATATGACAAAAATAAGACTTTACACTACTGATAGTAGAGGGGTATTAAAATTTGTTTCAGAGGCTGCTCCATATAGAGAGGTTCATAGAGCATTGCAGAGTCAAGTTGATGGCGATATGGATTTCATCAGACAGATGGACGATGCTCATAAGCAGCACATGGCGGAGCGTTATATTGCGATTGCTCAGCTCGAAATGGAACATGGAGTAGCACCTGAGCAGCACGGTTTGAAGCGACCTAAAATATCGGGTATTCCTGCTAAGAGTCTTGAGAGGTTTATGGATAAGGCGATGGTGCAGGGAACGGAGCAGCCTTTAGGGGTGGGTCCAATTAATAAGGCTTTAAGTAATGTAACACAAGATCAAGGTTATAGTAAATTTTAAATAGAAATAATATGAAACTAACAACTCAGCAAAAAGATGCTATAAAAGCTAACCTACAAAGGTATATAGCAAGTTATGGCTCACAAAACAAAGCGGCAAACAGTTTGGATGTTGCAGCAGCTACACTATCATCTATTAACAAGGGTGATTACCCTAAAATTAGCGACGAAATGTGGCTTAAACTATCTACAAAGATTGGTGGAGATAGTGAGGGTCAAAGAGTGTTTGTAAAAACATCTGTTACACGTGATCTTAGCTTCTGCATGAGAGAAAATCGCTTAAATAGGGATTTTATTTGGGCTATAAGTCCTGCAGGGAGTGGTAAAACTATTGCAGCTAAGATGGCACGAAACAATCCAAACACTTTATATATTCTTTGTGATGAGGATATGAAGAAAAAGGAGTTTGCACTAGAGTTTGCTCGCTCGGCAGGGCTTGATGTTGACCTCTCTAAAAATGCACGCCATATCATATTAGAGGTTGTTGAGCATATTCGTAAAAGACAGAATGTATTGTTGATTTTTGATGAAGCTGATAAACTCTCAGATAATATTCTCAACTACTTTATTACCATTTTTAATTATTTTGAAGATATGTCGGGTAATCAATCGGTAGGTATTCAATTTATTTCGACCGATTTTATTGCTAAGAGGATGAAAAGAGGTTTGAATTGCAAAAAGAAAGGTTATCAAGAGTTATGGAGCAGATTAGGTGCTAAGTTCTATGAAGTTGACCGCAATACTGCTTACGATGTAGAGGCGATATGTAGAGCACGTGGCATTGTAGCACAGGTGGATATAAACAGGGTTGTTAAAGAGGCTGACCTCACTAATTATGACTTACGTAGGGTTGCACGCAAAATTAACGCTATAAAGCGTGAGAATCAAACAAAAGGAGTTTAACGCATGGGAAGAGCACTATCACCAACAGAGGTTTTATCACAAAAGAGAGCCACTATTGACTTTGAGGGAGAGTGGGACGATGCCTTCTCACATCCAGAACGTACAGGAGTATGGATTGTTTGGGGTAATAGTGGTAACGGTAAAACATCGTTTGTTATGCAGCTTTGTAGAGAGTTATCAAAGTTTGGTAAGGTTGGTTTTCTTCCTCTTGAGGAAGGTGTTGGTCTTTCGACGCAAAATGCCATTAAACGTTATGGACTAGCCGAACAGAATCGTAGGGTTGTATTTTTCGACAGTATGAAAATCGCTGAATTAAGCGAAAAGTTGAAAAAGCCGAGACAACCGAAGTTTATAATTATCGACTCTTTTCAGTACACCCAGATGAACTATAAAGATTACATAAAGTTTAAAGAGGCTCACCGTGATAAGCTATTGATATTTGTTAGCCATGCAAGCGGTTCGATGCCATCAGGTAGAAGTGCGGTGAGTGTTATGTATGATGCCTCGTTGAAAATATGGGTTCAAGGGCATAGGGCATTTAGTAAAGGTCGGTTTATTGGCAAAAAAGGTTACTTCGCTATTTGGGATGAGGGAGCTAAAAAATTTTGGGGGTGCGAACCCCATGAGTAAGTTAAATAATTATAATAATAGAAAACTATGGGAAAAGTTAAAAATTTTGCACGCTTTTACGCCTGTTTAAAAACCGTTCAAACGGTAGACAAAGAGGATTTAAAGGAAAGTTTGGTTAGTCAATTTACTAGCGGTCGAACAACATCATTAAGAGATATGTCGCAAGGTGAATATGATGCAATGTGTAATAGCATCGACCCTAAGATGGCTCAGAGTTTAAAAGATAAGGCTGCTATAAAGGCTCAGCGTTCGGTGGTGCTTCGTAGGATGCAAAAGCTAGGTGTAGATACTGCTGATTGGAATGCAGTTGATAAATTTTGTCTTGACAACAGGATAGCTGGGAAGGTGTTTTATAAGCTAACTATTGACGAGTTAAAGGCGATGGTGCCTAAACTTATCGCCATTGCTAAAAAGCCAAGAAAGATAAAAGAAAGTATCGAAGCTGATAATGCTAAATCAGATACTATAGTAATAACAGATACGCAAATAGATTATTTGATGCGTGTTTCACCAGGTAACCAAATATTAAACTAGTATAACATGAAAGAAAAACACTTAAACGAAATTAAGGCGCAGCTCAATGGGGTTGTTGCTACTTATGACAAGACTACCGCAGCGGAGTTTATGTCTAATCTTGCCGACTGGGCGTATGGGAGGTATGAAGATCTTACTTATGATGGTGAGGTGGAGATTTCTGAGGAGGATTAATTAAAGTAATCAATTTATCAACTAAAAATAAAAAAAAATGAAACCAATTTGTAAAATCACATTTGAAGATGAATCGCAAAAAGCGGTAATTGAAATTGAGGGTGGCGAAACTATGATGGAGAGTGCATCTATTGAATTTTCTCCATGTATAGATAACGAAAGCAGTTCGTTGGCAGCTAATTTAGCCACCACATTTATGAGACAACTAATAGGTATTGATAATCAATAAATTTATAACCATGGAAATAGAAAAACTAACAAAAGAGCAAAAGCAAGAGCTTTTCGAAAAGCTGCAAAAGGAGCAGCAAAATGATGCTAATAAGCGTAGAGAGGATTATGAGAATCTTCGTAGTGACCTTATCAAAAGAGTAAAAAAAGAGGTTGTAGATGTTAGCCAAACGGTTAAGAACCTTTTTGATTTTGTAAAGGGTGAAACAGGCGCATTTTACTCTATAATGAATGAGTATGGCGCACTATCTCGTGAGGGTCAAATGAACTACACTCTCACCGATGGTAGTTTTAAGATTGAGGTAAAGACCAACAAGATTAAAAAATTTGATGAACGTGCTGAGATAGCAGCTAGTCGGCTTATAGAGTTTTTGAACGGTTGGATTGGAAAATCAGCAAAGGGGGTAAACGACCCTATGTATCAACTTGCAATGAGTATGCTATCTCGTAATCAAAACGGTGATCTTGACTACAAATCTATCTCTAAACTTTACGAGCTTGAGGATAAATTTAATAGTAGCGACTATAGCGAAATTATGACTCTTTTTAAAGAGTCGAATAAAATCGACAGCACCACCACAAACTTTTACTTTTATCAAAAAAATGATATGGGGGTTTGGAGTAAAGTAGAGGTTAAGTAGGGTAAAATAATTATTGGCGTGTTTTTAATAGTGCTATTGGAGATGAGATTTTTTGCTATTGAATCGAAAATATAGTGGTTCTACATTGAGATTTAATAGTAAAAAATATCGCTCCAAGAGTGCTGTTAAAAATATGGCAATAATTGTTTTACACTACTTAATTTTAATAGGTTGTAAATGGAGGGAGTGACACGAAGCCGAGCAGGTTCTCCACGCCAAAGACGGGCAGACCTGCTTTCACTCCTAAAAAGAGGAGACCAACGCAGAATAGCTCAAAGGGCGAACTGCTCAGCATCTACGGTATCGGCAGTTCTTAATGGGCGGAGTGCTCAGAACACCGCCACCGCTAAAAATATCGTAAGAGTAACAGAGTATATAATAGAAACTAATAAATTAAGAAAATGACTTTAGAAAACACAATTAGAAGCGTAATCAAGGTGTTACGCTCATGTAACAACAAAACACAGTTCGAGGGAACATTGCCTTGGGGAGTTACCTCTATTGCTAAATGCGCTACTAATCAAAAATTGGGTAAAATAGACCATCAAGGTAAACGCCAAGAGCGAATTTTACCACCAAGAGTAACCAGCTGCAAAATGTGTGACGGTGCTGGGTATGTAGCAGGGCATGTTTGCACTCAATGCAACGGTACAGGGCGAGTTGTAGTGACTAGCGAGGTTATAACTTATATTAAGCCTTATGAATTTAAATTACAATAAAAAAGGCTTTCTATTGCCCGACTCTTTGCGGAGCTGCGCAATGTATCACGCTAAGATAATGCCCGATGGTAACTATATCTTTAGAGTTCATGACTGTATAGGCGGTGTTCGACTTCGGGGAGATCTTAACAATCCCCATGAAGCTGCTGAAGCTGCTCCAAAATTAAGAGCTTTGGCTATGGCTGCTCTTGAGTTTGCTGAGTATATTGAAAATCGAAATAGTGTAGATTTGTAACCATCTCAAAAATGAAGCAATTTTACAATAATAGCAAAAACCTCACTGTAAAGCATCTTTTACAGTGAGGTTTTTGGTTTATAAGAGATATTTTGTAACTTTGTGTTATTCTAACGCATCCTATTTTTATACAAATGAATCAAAAGGGTTTTTCTTACGCTAAACGAGTAAAAGAGGTAAACGATATATACGACCAGTATGTAAAATCTGGTCTGTCTAATCGTGAGATTTGGCGTAGGTATATTTTCCCAACTTATGGCATAGTCGAAAAGACTTTTTACAACTATTTAAAGGCTTCGGTTAGTCCAAAAGTGGTATCTAAAACAAGTGAAATTAACTGGCCTACACTTTTTTAAATGTTACTCCAATATCTGCATCGGGTCTGACTTTAACCAATTTATATACCGCTGAATCATCATATAAAACACAATTAAATATCTCGGTACTATCTAATATCTCCATGTGGTCGTGACAAGGAATTGAGGCTATACGACTTATAGAGGTTGTATAATCGGTACTGTAACCGTGCAAACACTTATTAATACAATCTAATAGGTCGAGGTGGAAAAGGTCGCCATCGTACCCCTCGGGCACTGCTTGAGTAAGAACGTGTAGGATTATTGTAAAATCGGTCTCTTGCAAACCTCTACTTTGGTGTCGCCAAGTAGCTTTCCCAAACTCAAAAAATATTGCTGGCATATCAAATATACTCTCTTCACCGATAAACTCTATTTGGCGGTTCCACAGGGCAAAATGTTTTATTGCATAATTTGGCGATACACCCTCTTTCTCTATGCTCTCTAGGGTTTTGTCGCTCATCATCTCAATATCGCCACTATCGTTAATTATTAGCCTTTTTAGGCGGTCTTTTAGCTCTAGGTAGATTCTTTTTCTCATTTTAGTTTTAGTAATTCGTTTTTTAGTAATTCGCTTTTATTGAAATAGTCCTCGATGTTCTTTTCGGCTATCTCTCTGATTATTTTGTTGGTTGCTTTTGCCTCGCCTATGAATTGGCGTTTGGGGATGGTGATTTTCTTTGCATGAGTCATTTTTAACCAAAATTCGGCTTCTTTATTCATTTGCTCACTACGTTTGTTAGCGTGTGATCGATCTTTTATTCTTAAAACCACTCCCGACAAACTTTCGTAATGTTTAAACCAAAAAAATCTTCTCATTTTGGTTGTAACAGGAATAACTCCACCCTCGTTATGAATACGTGCATAAGGTTTTGAGGACTCATATACAAGCTCCCCTCTTGATAATTTTGATCTTATACTTCGGCGCAGTTCTCCGCCACGAAGCATTAAAGAGCCTTTTGTATTTGGAAATTTAGCCCCTGGCCATTTCTGCTCATCAAAGAAAGATTTGCGCACGAAATTCTGCTTAAATTCTTTGTCAAGCTCTACTTTTATATCTTTTAGTGACCTATCAATTACCTCTTTTTTAAAACTTGAACTCATTTTTTTGTTATTTGGAATATTGTTTGTATATTTGCAAGTGGATGGGGAGTGTTTATCACTCCCTGACCCCGACTCTGGTCTGATTTGATTATTTCAAATCAGACCAGTTTATTTTAAAGCCATTATCTATTATACTGTCTCTTTTATAAGTTATATCTTTGCCACCTCGAACAATAGTTATAGATTGTATTTCGCTACATCTCTTTACTCTGCCATTAACTGCATTTCTTAACGTAACTTCTGTAATATCTGACGAAATCCACAAAACAATATCATTAGCCTGTTTGGAAGCTGACCTAATAGCTGAGTCAATAGAGTTAACACTATTAGTAACATTTTCTTTAAACTCAACTGCACGTTTTAAAGTGTGATTATATGCGTCCGACCCTTTACTTTTATTTTTTAAAGGTAGAAGATCTATGTTGTGTTCGTATTTCTCAGCAAAATAAGATGCAATTTTAATATTTTCTTTTGCTTCTGATTTACCATGGCTATTATGAATCCTTACAACTCCTCTCTTTGTTGGTACACGACTATACTCAGCACACTCACGAATAATCGGACACGCAGCACACAACTCATTACTAGGAATTTTAGCAAGCTCCAACCCATTTTTACTACAAGTAGAACATTTTGCAATGGTGTAACTATTATGAGCAGGAAAAACGGTTTTTTGTTTACCAGAATTAAACCTAAACATCTCAGAATATTTACCCTTAGTAGCTTCTAAGCCGTTTTTCATCGCCTCATCGCTATCGGTTGCAGGGTTGCGATAGCCAAGAACCTTTGACACATCACAACGACACCCCCAACCATTAGGTGGGTAGAAAATATCCCAAAATGGATCGGATGGTGGGAGCGTTACACCATTTAGTTTAGCGTGCGAAGCTCTTACTTTATCATCTTCGGCTGTACAGTATTGAAGTAGGTAGCGACCATCGTCGTCGTCCTCTAGTTCTTCCCATCTAGCAGCCATCTCACTACTAGCAACTGTAAAATGATACTCTGCTCTAAGGTAGTTTTTATTGTAGGTGTTGTTTAATGTTCGAACCTCATTTGCATAGCGTTCAAACGGTTTAATATTTCCTTTTTCATCCAACAAAAGATTAGATGCTTCTTTCATTTCATGAAAGGTTTTAAAACCTGAGAATACCCCTACATTCTCCTCAAGCTTTGTAACCATTAGCTCGGATGGTTCGTGCTCTTCAACACCCTTTTTTATTCCTGTTGATAGATATTCAACTGTTTTGTCTATTAGGTTTGCAATAGGCTCATCGACTAGCATCTCACTACTAAACGACTCTTTAGAGTGTATATATTTAGCAGCTACATCAAACGCTTTTTCTACCTCTACACTGCTAGGTGTATCGTCGTTGGCAAGCTCCATCACTGAGCTGTATATCTGCTCGGCACGCTTATGTAGCCCTACATAATCCGCAGGGCTTAGTCGAAAAAAGGGAGAGAAAGTTGCTGCTGTTGCGTGTTGCTCTCTTTTTTGCCGATTATTTTAATGCCATATTTTTCTGTAAAATATGCAGGGTCTACATCGTAATGCTCAAGTAGTAGTCGTTCGGTGGCGTTCTCTTGTTCGGGGGTGTAGGTGATAACTTTATCCCACTCCAAATGTAGACCTTTTACAGCAAAGCCATGCTTTACCATACGAGGTAAAAGTTTACTGTTAACGATACGTTGGATAAGCACACCATCGCTTTCGATAACATTTTCAAACACCTCAAGGTGAACCTCTGATTGAGATAGTGAACTACCACTATCAATCGTCATGGTTTGATTTAGGATGCCCTTAGAAATTTCGCTATTAGCTCTGTCAATACGCTTATCATAAACTTCGAAAGCATCGCCACGTGTAGTCTCTTTAATGTCAACCTCTGTACCCTCTGGAAATAGAGCCCAAGAAGCAGCACCCATACCGCTAAGCATATCTTCAATAGCCATACGGTCTTTAGGGTCACGAGAAGTAGTTTTTGCAACACGTATTGGCATACCAAAAATTTCTCCGAACTGATCCCAATATGAAAACATATTCTTTTTAGGGATAGTTTGTAGAGCCACTTTTAGATATAGTCCTAAATCGGTAGGTTTACCAGCTTCTATAAGCCAATCGGTAAGTGGAGTATTTCGATAGTCGTAGCCTAAAGATGGTTCATCACCCTGCTCTCTAACAATAACGCCATATTCGGGGATTACGTGCTTTCGGGGCACGAGCTGAACATCTTTATAAGCCATTTCGCCATCCTCTGTTACTATTACATCGCCAAGCTGCACAAGAGAGTGACCCCAGTAGCGTGACTCTAAAATATAATTACAAAGCTCCGAAAACCACTCTTTTTCTAAAAGTGCAGTGGCTCTCTTATCCTCTTTGCCTTTCGAGTCGACTAGTTTAAATTTTTTGCAGAGGGAAAAACCGTTACGTTGGTCGCAACATCCTGATGCGTGTAGGTCTACCGCAACATCACGATATATATCATAAAGTCGACAACGGTTAGGATTATCAATATTTAATGCCACTTGCCAAGCATTGCGCCATGAGCGGATATCTTTTTGCGTTAGAGCTTCGGTTTGAGTCTTTATCTCTATAAGTGTAGATTTCAATCGTGCTCTATCACTTGGCTTAGCAAGGTTAAAATTACCAAACATTTGTGGCTGAGGTTGTGAAGATACACCTCTACTTCTATTGTTATATTTTCGTCTTTTGCTCATAGTTACCAATTATATCCTTGTTTCTTTTCTGAACCCCATTTAAAAGAGTTGTTAATATCTTCTTTTCCATCATCACCTGTTACGGTAGGTAATGCTGGGATTATTCGACCCGCCTGTACGCCATCTAGCCATTTAAGGGCACGCTCATAACGCTCCTTACGTATATCATGCCCCATCTTCATGGCTAACCACGAATTGAGGTGATAGAGAGTAACATCACAGGCGTACATCACAATTACGCTACTACGCTCATCACCAGTAGATGAAAATATCTTATCGGTATCATACCGACTCCTCAAATAGCTAGCTATCTCTTCGATAGCCATCTTTTCAGCAATCTCACGTTTCTCTTCGGTACTTTGCTGTAATATTTTTAAAGCATCTGCTGATGCTACGATATAATCATTTTCAGTTAAAAACATTTTACCACGTATTTTTAGGTTTTGGTCTCTTGCCAAAAGTAGGTTTGAAACTCTCTACTCTTGCGTATTTTTGTAATAGATATATTGCCCCCTCGTCAGCATCGGGAGCATCATCGTGCGTTCGGCTACCTTTTTCAATAGATAGAGTTTGCTCTATACCTGTAAGCATATCAGGGTCGTTTTGCATATCTTCGTTGTAATATACAAACCCACGCTCCCAAAGTGGTGATATAGCCTCTATACGCTGAAATTTATCGGGTTTTTTGCGTTTATCCCCTACAATAGGTAGCTGATAACCTCTAAGCTCACCCTCTACAGTAAATTCATCAAGAATTATATCTTGCAAAAAGTTAGCTTCGATGTAGTAGCCACACAACACCCCATCTGGGAGTTTTTCGTGTAGGTCGTAGAACCACCGCACCATCTCTGATACGGAGCATTGCCTTACAAATGCGAATAGGTGGTGTAGTTCAGTTCCAACTTTGCCCCACACTTTAATTGCTTTATAGTCGTTTGAGGTGCTCCCTTTAAATGAGGGGTCACAATAGGCTATAATTCTATCATACTGTTGAAGCGGTCGCATTTTGGCGAATTTTATCCAATCTTTGCGAAATACTGTTCCCTCTTTAATGGGGTTGTTCATGTACTCTTTTTCAAATGCACGATACCCCATAAAATCACGCATCTCTTTAATACGCTCGGGTTTCCAATATGCACTCCATGATGGTTTGCCATATTTGTCTACAATATTAACCTGACTAACAAACACACCCTTAGATGCCGAGACTTTTGCAAGTACACTACATTTGCCTATAAGATTGCCAACCATTATAAAGCGACCACCATCAGCACTAAACGCACCAAATAGAGCCTCTTTTACCCACTCTACAAGTTTGTTAACACGCTTTTCATTTTCGCACAGTTCATCATCGTCGAGGTCGTCGATTACAATATAATTGGGGCGTTTATCCCGATAGCGAAGTCCACGGGGAGATTGACCACGACCACGAGCAAAAAAAGCTACACCCTCTTTTGTTGCAAACTCCCCATCTTGCCAATTACCAGCGTTATACTGAACTCCAAAGTCGTGTATATATCGTTTATTATATTGAAGCTCTGCTTGAATATCACCCAACAGTATCTTTGCTGCATCTTCCGATTTAGACACAAGCACCATAACGTTAATTTCACGCCTTTTTTGCATCATCAGCCACATAGGAATCATTACATCCACGTGGGTTGATTTAGCGTGACCTCTTGCCCATTTAAATACAGCTCGTATGTTTCTGTTTTTTAGGATTTTTTTGGCTGCTTCGATATGGAATTTAGCAGAGGGAATAATCTCTCCAGTCTCCTCATTTGTACAATAATGAGGGAAATAGTACTCCACGAAATAGGCATAATCTTTACGTGCCCTTTCTATACGTAATATCTGGTCGGCTACTGTTTCGGTGGTGTCTACGATAGACATCGTTTGGATTGTCTCCGTGAGCTGCTTCCACCTCTCTACTGCCTCTTTAAGTGTTGATTTACTCGCCATCGTACACTATTTTTCCTTTGTTAAACTGCTCTGAAATAAATATATCTTGGTATCGGTTTATAGCCTTTACCAGCTCGGGCGTTAGCTCTTTGTCAATCTGCATACGACCAACTAACCACTCATTAAAAGCGGTGAGTGCTTCGATAATAGTTATAACATTAGTTTGTTTATCTATCTTTTCGATAGCCGATGCAAGTTTACACTGCTCGTCAGCAGTTAACGAACCCTCATCTAATTTTACAGCTGCATCATTAATCATTTTTATAACAAGCTCCTTGCGTGTTATGTTTTTAGTTGCACGGATAGTATCCCAACCTCCCTCTCTAACCCATTTACCGATAGTTACACGACTAACACCTGTTTTCTCAGCAATGATTTTTTGAGAATCGCCATTATGATAGTATAAACGAGCAAGTTCTTTGCTCTGTTCCATCTCTTTTTTTACCATATTTTCTTTGCTTTTTAACAAAAGTGATAACTAAATGATAAATGCGCAAAAAAGTGTGTAATCCTTACATAGAAGTGTGTAACCATTGCACACTTCTATGTAACCATTACACACTTTTTTGCATCATGATTTTTGCCGATTTAAATTTGTATCAAAACATAACGAAAATGAGTAAAAATAAAAGAATAGTAATCAGTGATGAGTCTATTAACTGTTATGGTACGTGGGTAAAAACCGATGGCGTAGATATATCGCAATATGAGCGCAACCCTGTACTGCTATGGATGCACTGGCGAGGGTGTCTGATAGGCTCTATTAAAGATATACGCAAAGAGG
>JAWXTR010000067.1:0-17465 GCA_044433365.1 Rikenellaceae bacterium | reverse complement strand
TGGGTGGAGTTACCCTCTAAATCGGCATTACTACATGCCATAATACCCATAGCAACAGATAGCATGAGTATGAAATATTTGAAAAAATTCTTCATAAAAAATGTGTTAAGAGGAGTTTTTATTACTATCATTTGATTTTGCGCTCATCGTCTCGAAGAGCGATGAAGGCGTGTTTTTGTTCATTTTTTCTAAAAAAGGGCTCGTTCTCAAAATCTGTTGTTAAGAATTTAAATTGATGGCTCGACAGTAGAGACGTTGGGTCCAACGTCTGCAACCGCACAAAGGCTACCAAACCAAGGTAGAGACGTTGTGTACAACGTCTGAAGATACAGCACTTCTAATACCAAAATATAACTGCGATAGTCTGTAATATTTGACATATACTTAGTTCGATTACAGACGTTAGACCTAACGTCTCTACGGAGTTAGGTAAAAGCATTTTACAACTGTGAATGGGGGTAGCAACATATTTTGAGAATGAGCCGAGATTTTTTGTTTGATGGTTTTGATTTGTGAATTTACCTACATATATAGACGCAAAAAATTAAACACCTACATATATGCTATATAAGAATTTAAAATAAAATTGTGTCGGTAAGTAACTAGCTAACTTTAAAGGAGCTTTTTGGGAGCTGCTGCAGTAAACTCTTTTAGGTATAGAGGTTCAAAATATGCTACATCCTCAAACTTACCTTCATCAAAGAGTTTGTGGGCTAATTTTACCATACCACGTGCCGATTGAACGGTATTGATATATTGCAAACCATCCACCAAAAGTGTTGAGAGACATTTCTCAGCACCAGAGCCAAAAATTATAAATTTACTTTTAAGCTTACAATCTTTAAAGCTATCGTAGGTGATTATATGAGCTTTAGCCTCAGTTATAGCCACTCCATTTTCATCAAAAAGCTGCTCATACACCTCCATGCGTCGAGCATCAATCATTGGGCATAAGATGGCATCTTCGATAGAGTCGATACCAACAATTCCAGCCTCAATATCATCAATTGCCGAGGCAGCAAGCGATTCGAGAGAGCCGATTGAAATTAGAGGCTTTTTTGCTGCATAGCAAATGCCTTTAGCTACTGAAACACCGATCCTAAGCCCTGTGTAAGAACCAGGACCTTTGCTGATTGCAATAGCGTCTAAATCAGACTCTTCGATGCTGTTTTCTTTGAAAATTTCGCTAATAAATAGAGCCAAATCACGTGCGTGGTTACGCCCCTCATCGCTCTCTCTAAGGGAGATTAACTCACCATCTTTAGAAAGAGCTACAGAGCAGATTTCGCCACCCGTTTCAATTGATAATATCATCCTCTATTTTTTGTCTTGAACTTTATGAACGTGAACTTGGCGTTCGAATGATTGGTCAAGAGAAAGGAAAGTTTCAGTTTGAGAAATACCAGGAATCTCTTTGATTGTGTTAATCATTGTGTTCATTAGGTGTTCGTAGTTTTTGCAATAAAGCTTAACAAAAACAGAGTATTTACCTGTAATGAAGTGACACTCCACAATCTCAGGAATACCTTTTAGCGACTCAACTACCTCATCATAGAAGTTTGATTGAGAAATTTGGATGCCAACATAGGCACAAACATCGTTTCCTAACGCTTTAGGATCGATTTCAAGACGAGAACCAGTAATAATTCCAGCCTCTTCTAGCTTTCTAACACGTTGGTGAATTGCTGCTCCAGAGATACCACACTCACGTGCAATCTCAAGAAACGGCATACGAGCATTGTTAATTAAATGCTCTAAGATTTTTTGGTCAATTGCATCAATACTATACTTTGCCATATCCTTAATAAGATTAAATTTTTACAAAGTTACAAAAAAAAATTAAAGTAACAATTTTTTTGAAAATTTTTTATCAATGTTACAAAATAACTACTTTCGTTGCTCTAATCGTTAAAAATATAAGTTCCAGTTCTCTTTGTGTAAAAAAAAAATGTATAATTTCAGAAATTTTGTTCTTATTTTTTACTAATTAGCAATAAATCTGCTAAAATAATAGCACACATTGCCTCAACAATCACTGGGCTGCGGAGTGCAACGCAAGCATCGTGACGACCTTTTATGCGAAGCTCTTCTACGCTATCCAACTCTTTATTGTAGCTCATTTGTGGGCGTGAAATACTTGAAGTTGGCTTAAAAGCCACTCTAAAAGTTATATCATTTCCGTTTGAAATACCACCATTTACCCCACCTGAATTGTTGGTTGCGGTTTTGCCTTCAGCGTTTAAAATCATATCGTTATGATTAGAGCCTAATGCCCTTGCTGAGTCAAAACCTTCGCCAAATTCGATACCCCTAACAGCAGGAATAGCAAAAATTGCGTGGCTTAGTTGGCTCTCTACTGAGTCGAAAAATGGTTCTCCAAGCCCTGCAACCATTCCTGTAGCGGTACACTCTACCACACCTCCAATAGAATCTTGATTTTTTAGAGCATTTTCGATAACATCATCAAATTTTTCGACACATTTTTCGCCTCCTACCTCTGTAATCCTTGCAGAGATAGTAATCCCACTCTCTTTCAAAAGCTTTTTAGCAACCACTCCTGCAGCAACCACGCCTAAAGTGACACGAGCAGAAAAATGACCACCACCTCGATAGTCGTTAAAACCTCCGTATTTTTGCTGAGCCACTAAATCAGAGTGACCTGGGCGTGGGTGTGCAACTAGATTTTTGTAATCGCCACTTAGAGTATTTTCGTTTTGAAAGAGAATAGTCATAGGAGCACCTGTTGCATAGCCGTTAAATTCGCCACTGATAATTCGAGGTAGGTCTGACTCTTTGCGTGGAGTAGTGCCACGTTTTCCGCTTTTTCGTCGCTCTAAATCTGTCATTAAATCGGCTTCGCATATTGGTATACCTGCGATAGGGGCATCAATTATCGCCCCAACTCCTTTTCCGTGCGACTCTCCAAATATTGAGACTCTAAATAATCTTCCTATACTGTTCATTCTCTATTTTAACTCTCTATATGTGTGATTTTGGGATTTAATATATTTTTAGCTTTTTGCTGGTATTAGAATCCACATAATTATATACGCCCAAAGGCTTAAACCTGCACAAAGCACTAATAGTGCAAAAAGTATGCGTACTGTAGTTGCTGAAAGTGACATATAATCTGCTACGCCACCACAAACTCCTCCGATAACCTTGTTATCGACTGATCTTCTTAATTGTTTTCCGTTTGACATTTTTTTTAAATTTTGAATTATAAATAAATTATCGGTTCATGCTCTTTTTTGCCAATTTTGCCATCTCTGATGCAAAAACAAACTCATTTAGTTCCTGATTGTCGCTATGCAAAATAGAGTCTTTATTGCCTTCCCACCATTTTTTACCTTGATGGATAAACACCACTTTATCGCCAATCTGCATCACTGAGTTCATATCGTGGGTGTTGATAATTGTTGTGATATTATATTCGATTGTAATCTCTTTGATTAAATCGTCAATAACAATTGATGTTTTTGGGTCTAATCCAGAGTTTGGTTCATCACAAAATAGGTATCTTGGATTGTTTACAATTGCACGTGCTATCGATGTACGCTTAACCATACCACCACTAATTTCGGCAGGGTACAAATCACGGGCGTGCGACAAATTTACACGCTCTAAACAGGCTTGTGCCTTTTCTGTTTTTTCGGCTAATGAAAGCTCGGTAAAAATATCGAGAGGGAAACGTACATTTTCCTCTACTGTAAGTGAATCGAATAGTGCACCACCTTGGAAAATCATCCCCACCTTAGTGCGAATATCTTTCTTCTCCTTTTCAGTTAACTTCGAGTAGCAAACATCGTCGTAAAATATCTCTCCTTCATTAATTTCATGAAGTCCCACAAGTGATTTAAGTAGTACAGTTTTTCCCGAACCACTTTGTCCAATAATTAGGTTTGTTTTTCCGCTTTCAAATTGTGCCGACACCGAGTCGAGAACTTTGCGTGAAGCATCAAACTGTTTTGTAACATTATTAATTTTTATCATAAAGCACAATTAGTAATGCGAATAAAGGTTTGAAATTTTCGAGCTATTTTGAACTATTTTTGCAACTCGAGTTATATAAAAATAACTTTTGTTAATGTTTTTTTAGAAAAAGCACGCCCTTTGGGCTGGCAAAAATCGTTCGTTTCCACTCACGGCTTCGCTCCGCTCGCAAAAAGCGGAAGAAGATTTTTCAAATCTTTATTGGCGTTAGTAGCTAAAGAACATTTTAGTTAAAATAAGATTAAATATAAGCACTGCGATAATAGATGTTACCACCGCCTTAGTACTCGAACGCCCCACCTCCAGTGAGCTACCTTTTGCATAATAACCATAAAATGAGGCTACTGAGGTAACGATAAATCCAAATACAAACGCTTTAGTGACACCATAAATTACACTATAGGTCTTAAAAAATGAACCTAGCCCCATAACATATTGACTTGGAGTAATCGAATTTAGCGAAAATACAATAATATATCCCCCAATAACTCCACAAAACATACTTAGCAGTGTAAGGAAAGGGAAAAAGAATAGAGCAGCCACAATCTTAGGTAAAATCAGATAACTTGCAGAGTTTATACCCATAATTTCGAGTGCATCTATCTGCTCTGTAATGCGCATTGAGCCAATTTCAGAGGCGATATTCGACCCTATTTTGCCTGAAAGAATAAGTGCTACAATTGTGGAACTAAACTCCAAAATTAGCGTCTCACGTGTGGCGTAACCGATAAGGTATTTTGGAATAAATGGATTCTCAAGGTTGATTGCCATCTGTATAACCACAACCGTACCTATAAAAAATGATATTATAATCACAATTGCTACAGAGTTTAGACCCAATTTGTCCATCTCATCTACAAGCTGTTTGAAAAATATCTTTCTCTTTACAGGGTGAGAAAACACTTTGCCCATAAGCATTGTATAGCGTCCTAACTCTTCAAATTTTTCTATTATCATAATTTTTTTTAATTTCTTAGAGTGCAAATTTAATTAAAATTATGTAGAGACATTATAAAATAATAAAAATTTTAGCTTATTTTCATTTTTTGTCATAATTCTTAACCTATTAATTGCTGTTTTTTGACTTTACTTACCATGTTTTATCAAATATAAAGCCTAAAAAACTATTGACATTATCAATGCGCTTTCATGTTTTAAAAAAAATAAATAAAATGATATTTAAATAGTATGATTTTAAGAATTATTATTTGAATTTAATCTATTTTTGCTATAATTTGTAAATTTATGATATTTTTCGAGCATACGCTAAAAACAATTAAAATACTGAAAATTAGTATATTATATAATTTTCGAAACTTTTTCGTAATCGTTTGCGGTGATTTATAAGCCACAAAGTGAACTTTGTATTACTTTTTAACCTATTTTTGTATTGAAATTAATTATTGATAGTTATTTGGTATTTGTAGTTAATAGTTGTCAGTAATAGTAAGGTGTAACATATTGCTTTTAAAGTTTACAGCACTTTAAAGGTGATGTAAAAATAAAAATAATTTAAGCGTCTAACATATCACAACAGAAAACTATGAAACCAAATTTAATGAAGAAAGAGACTACTAACACAAAAAAAGAGACGCTACAGCAGCCCAAACTTATTGAGAAAGGAGTTTTAATTCCTTTCATTTTAGTGACAGTGTTATTTTTTGCGTGGGGATTTGCAAATGATATCACAAACCCAATGGTAAAAGCATTTTCTAAAATTTTTAGAATGAGCGTTACTGATGGGGCTTTAGTGCAGCTGGCATTTTATGGTGGCTATTTTGCGATGGCTTTTCCAGCTGCACTTTTTATTAGAAAGTATTCTTACAAAACAGGAATTTTAGTTGGGCTTTCGCTTTATGCGTTAGGTGCGCTACTATTTATACCCTCTGCTTCAATTGGAGAGTATTATCCGTTTTTAGCAGCATATTTTATCCTTACCTGTGGGCTTTCCTTTTTGGAGACCAGCGCTAACCCCTATATTATGAGTATGGGCGACGAAAAGACAGCAACTCGTCGCCTAAACTTAGCGCAAGCGTTCAACCCTATCGGTTCATTGCTTGGCATGTTCTGTGCCAAAGAATTTATTTTAGCTAAATTAAACCCTATGGATACCAATGCTCGTGCAATGCTATCAGAAAGTGAGTTTGAAGCTGTAAAAGCGGCTGATTTAGATGTGTTAATATCGCCTTATGTAGCTGTAGGTTTAGTGGTTATAATTCTACTACTAGTTATTAAGTTTTCAAAAATGCCTAATAATCAAGATACCGACCATAGTATGAATCTTGGTGCAGTGCTTCGTCGTATTACTCGTATCCCAAAATACCGTGAGGGCGTAATTGCACAGTTCTTTTATGTTGGGGTTCAGATTATGTGTTGGACTTTTATTATTCAATATGGTACACGTGTGTTGGTCAACTCGGGTATGAGCGAATCGCTTGCCGAGACTACATCGCAAGAGTATAATATCTTTGCAATGGTAATGTTCTGTTTAAGTAGATTTATCTGCACATTCCTTCTGCGCTATGTCTCGCCTGGTAGATTGCTTATGGTGCTCTCAATTGTTGGAGGGGCGTTGATTTGTGGAGTTATTGGTTTCCAAGATATTCGTGGTCTCTACTGCTTAGTAGCAGTGTCGGCTTGTATGTCGCTGATGTTCCCTACAATATATGGTATTGCGCTTGAGGGTCTTGGTGATGATGCTAAGTTTGGTGCAGCTGGTCTAATTATGGCAATTTTAGGTGGTTCTATAATGCCTCCAATGCAGGCTGCAATTATAGATAAAGGTACTGTTTGGGGTATGCCAGCGGTAAATGTTTCGTTTATAATTCCGTTTATCTGTTTTGTAGTGATTGCAGTGTTTGGTTACAGAACTTATACTATTTTTCATAAGAAATAATAGTAAGTAGGGTAAAATAATTATTGGTGTATTTTTAATAGTGCTATTGGAGATGAGATTTTTTGCTATTGAATCGAAAATATAGTGGTTCTATATTGAGATTTAATAGTGAAAAATATCGCTCCAAGAGTGCTATTAAGAATATGGCAATAATTGTTTTACACTACTTAATTTATAAAAAGATTAATAAAATTTTAGAAATATATGGAAATTTTAACAGTAAATCCAAATCTTGTTCCAAAAAGAACATTGAGTAATGGTGCGGTTATTCCAGCCGTGGGTATTGGAACATTTGGTTCAGACAATTACGATAATGAAACTATCGCTGAGGCGGTAAAAGCTGCTGTTAGAGGTGGTTATCGCCATATTGATTGTGCAGCAGTGTATGGAAATGAGAAAGAGATAGGTGTAGCAATCGCTGAGCTTATAGCTGAGGGCACAGTTACACGAGATGAGCTTTGGATTACATCAAAGCTTTGGAACGATCAGCACTCTAATGTAATTGAAGCGTGCAAACAGTCGCTTTCTGATTTGCAGTTAGAGTATGTTGACCTATATTTAGTTCACTGGCCTTTCCCAAATTTTCATGCTAAAGGAGTTTCGGTAGATTCTCGTGATCCAAATGCAGTGCCATACATCCATGAAAATTTCATGAAAACATGGAGTTGTATGGAGTCGCTTGTAGAGATGGGTCTTGTTAAAAATATTGGAACATCCAATGTTACTAAGGCGAAAATGGAGTTAATCCTTAGAGATTGCAAAATTCGCCCAGTAATTAACGAGATGGAGATACATCCACATTTCCAACAGCCAGAGCTTTACGACTATATGGTTGAAAATGGTGTGCAACCTATAGGCTTTTGCCCTATTGGTTCGCCAAATCGTCCAGATCGTGACAAAACAGAGACCGACACTGTGCCTATCGAAGATTCAGTAATCTGCGAAATTGCAAAAGCACATGGCGTTCATCCTGCTGTTGTCTGCTTAAAGTGGGCTGTTCAACGTGGCGAAATCATTATCCCATTCTCTGTAAAACCAGAGAAATTTATGGCAAATCTTCGCTCTTCTATCGAAGATCCATTAACTGATGCTCAGATGGATGCTATTAAAGGCGTTGACAAAAACAACCGCTTTATCAAAGGTCAAGTTTTCTGTTGGGAAGGTGCTACTTGGGAGGATCTTTGGGATTTAGATGGAACGATTAAAAAATAATTATAAATTACAAACTATAAATGATTAATAATTAATGATTTATAGCTATATACAGATATTATGGCAGATAAAATGATGGCTGCATACCTACCAGGTAACAGCACAGTAGAATTAAAAGAGGTAGATATTCCAAAACCAGGACATGGTGAGGTGCTTATCAAAATGAAATCATCTACTATTTGTGGTAGTGATATTCGTTGTATCTATCGTGAACATCTAGGTAAAGGTCCAGAAGGATACCAAAATAAAATTTGTGGACACGAACCATGTGGTCAAATTGTTGAAGTAGGCGAGGGTCTACGTCGCTTTAAAAAAGGCGATAGAGTAATCGTTTACCACATCTCTGGTTGTGGTGTTTGCAACGATTGTCGTCGTGGCTTTATGATTAGTTGTACATCAGAATATCGTCGTGCTTATGGATGGCAGCGTGATGGAGGTATGGCTGAATATATGTTAGCTGAGGAGAAAGACCTTGTAGCTCTTCCAGATTCATTAACTTACACCGATGGTGCTCAAGTGGCTTGTGGATTTGGTACTACTTACGAAGGTTTAGAGAAAATCGGTGTTTGTGGTAACGATGCAGTTTTGGTAGTAGGTCTTGGTCCTGTTGGTTTAGCGACAGCTATGCTTGCTAAGGCTATGGGTGCTGAAAAGGTTATCGGTGTTGACACAGTACAATCACGTATGGATATTGCAATTGAAAAGGGTCTTTGCGACGCTGTTGTAATGTCGGACAAAAATGCTCTTGACAAAATATTAGCTCTTACTAACGGTAATGGTGTTGAGCGTTCTATCGACTGTTCGGGCAATACTCATGGTCGTCAGCTTGCAATCCGTGCAACTCGTAAATGGGGCAAAATTGCATTTGTAGGTGAAGGAGGTACAGTTGAGTTTAATCCATCTGAAGATATGCTACATGCGCAAAAAACTCTTTATGGTTCGTGGGTGACTTCTATCTGGAAAATGGAAGAGGTTGTCGAGCGTATCGTGCGTTGGGGTATCCACCCAGAAGATTTAGTGACCGACCGCTTCACTCTTGACAATGCTTCAGAGGCTTACAGATTAATGGCTGAGGGTAAATGTGGTAAAGTGGCTATTGTATTTGATGAAGAGATAAAATAAAGTATAGGGAACTTCTAAAAATTGGATTTTAACGCTTTTTCATTTTGAGGCTTCATCTTTGAATTTTACAAAATGCACCGTAGACACCGCTACGCCCACATTTTGCAAAATCCAAATCTAAAACCTCAAAATAAAAAATCAAATAAAACCAATTATTAGAACTCCCCTAGAGTTTTTATTCATAGTAATAATTCATAGTTCATAGTTTTTACGAAAGGGAGTGCAGAAATTAAGGGTGTTGTTAATTTTTGCCTCCCTTTTTTAGGGAACTTTCAGAATTTTTAATTAAGGGAACTTCTAAAAATTGGATTTTAACGCTTTTTCATTTTGAGGCTTCATCTTTGAATTTTATAAAATGCACCGTAGGCACCGCTACGCTCACATTTTGCAAAATCCAAATCTAAAACCTCAAAATAAAAAATCGAATAAAACCAATTATTAGAACTCCCCTTAACCCAAATAGAATTAAAATGGAAAAAAATTATTTATTAGACAAAAATTTTATTGAAAAACACTTAAACGCAGTAGAGCTAAAAAGTGGAGATAAACGTGTGTTGCTTTCGCCTGCACTTCAAGGTAGAGTTGTGACAAGTAGTGCAACGGGCGATAGTGGTTATAGTTTCGGTTGGATTAACTACAAACTAATCGAGAGTGGCAAATTCCTGCCTCATTGCAACAATTTTGGCGGTGAAGATAGATTTTGGTTAGGACCAGAGGGGGGGCAATTTTCACTATTTTTCCCTAAAGGAACCGATTACAGCTTCGACGATTGGCAAACTCCTGCTGCGATTGATACTCAGGCGTGGGATTTAGTCTCTAATAGCGATAGTGAGGCAAATTTTATCAAAAAAACCGATTTTCTAAACACCTCTGGTAACACTCTTTCAGTCGAATTAAACCGTAAAGTATCGCTTGTAACAAAAGAGGAAGTTGAGCAGCTAATAGGCAGAAAAATAGAAGATAGCGTTGAGTTTGTAGCCTTTAAATCTGAAAATAGCATCACAAATTGCGGTGAAAATGAGTGGAATAAAGAGAGTGGTATGCCCTCTATCTGGATTTTAGGTCAATTTATATCTTCTGACAAGAATAGTATTATTATTCCTACAAAAGAGTCGGAAACTGAGCAGCTAAACGACTCATATTTTGGAAAAATTGATGATGATAGATTGTCAATCTCAGAAGGAGTAGTGGAGTTTAAGGGCGATGGTAAAAAACGTGGTAAAATCGGTGTTCCACCATCAATGACCATCCCTGTTTGTGGTGCAATTGATAGGGAAAACGACACTTTAACAGTTGTGAAATTTTCGTTCGATGAAAATAACAGCTGTTATGTAAACTCTATGTGGCAACATCAAGATGAGCCTTTTAAGGGCGATGTAATCAACTCTTACAACGATGGTCCACTCGAAGATGGCACCATAATGGGTCCTTTCTACGAGCTAGAGACCTCTTCGCCAGCTGCAAATCTAAAACCTACAGAAACCCTTTCTCATACAAGTGTAACAATCCACTTTAAAGGTGAAATTGAGGCTTTAGAGGCAATGTTGACTTTATTTAAATAGGCAAATCTTCAAAAGAAATTGTGAGACATATCCGTAAAAAAAGGGTTTTGTGGATACGCCTGCGGATATGCCTTTAAAACTCTCCGTAAATTAAATAAAATGGTCATTTGCAATAACATAAGTAGTGTAAAACAATTATTGCCATATTCTTAAAAGTCTTGCAAATGACCCTTTTTATTAGCTATTTAGCCATAAAAGCATTAAATGCAGCAGTTACATCCAATTTATCCTCTACTTCAACCTGCAACTCTTTGAATTGTTTGAAAAGTTGTTCTAAAGTTTTGCGATATTTGCTGTTTTTTGCTAAATCTACCATCTCTAATGGATCTTTTTTGATATTATAAAGGCGTACAACATTAATATCTGGATAGATTATCATCTTATACTCTTCGGTTCTAATCATGCGTTGAAGAGTCATGTAAGCACCATAAACGGCATCTCTTTTCTCAGCTTTTTTATCGTTTATTAGTGGTAAAACCGATTTAAAATCGACAATTTCGGTACCATCGCTTCCAGCTATATCGAGCGTCGTAGCCATTGCATCTTGAACATAAATTAAATCGTCAATCTGTTTATTTTTAGGAACGTCTGGACCCACAACAATAAACGGAACCCTTACGCTAGCATCATACTGATTCTGCTTTCCTAAAAATCCATGGTCACCAATAGAGATACCATGGTCGGCGGTATAGATAATATAGGTATTATCCATTTTTCCGCTTTTTTCAAGAGCATCGAGAATTTCGCCAATTTGGTGATCCATGTGGGTAATCATAGCATAATACTCTTTGCGGTTTAGCTTTACAGAGTATTCGGTGCGAGGAAATGGCGCAAGTCGTTCGTCACGAAGCTTAACCGAACATCCAATATCATCGGCAAACTCATATTTGCCAACAAAATTTTCGGAAACTGTAATATCATCTAAAGAATATTTATCGAAAAACTCTTTAGGAGCTTGACGAGGATCGTGAGGAGAGTTAAAAGCAAGATACATAAAGAACGGATTATCACTATCTTTGACCATATCCATATACTCTACAGCATCATCTTTTACAACCTCAGCCCAATGTTTGCCTCCTTGCCATTGACCGCCATACGACTCATCATAAGAGGTCCATTTATCGGGTGTTCCCTCAATAAATTCACGGTTGTAACAATCATCGTGTTGGTCGGCCATACCGCCACGCACATTTTTAGCAGTATCAAAAACTTCATCTACCTTAACCCCATTTACATGCCATTTACCTGTGAAATAGGTGTCGTAACCCTCTTTTTTAATCATTTCCGTCCAATAAGGGCGGTGCACATAAGAGGCATCATTTTGATTAGCATTATTGGTTTTAATAACGTCATTGACTTTCCAAAGATTTGCACCAGTGGCAAGCATCGAGCGACTTGCAACCGAAACAGCACCATGCCACGCACCTTGGTTAAAGGCGTGGGTAAAGTGAGTACCATTTTTTAGGAGTCTATCAAGATTTGGGGTGATGACTTTATCACGTCCTATATCGCCAACACACTCATAAGAGTGGTCGTCAGCAAAAATAAAAACAATGTTTGGTTTTTCGTTTTTTTGAGCACCAATAGATAAAGTCGGGATAAGGGTTAGGGCGATAGTGCCTGCTAAGATTTCTTTTTTCATACTAAAAACGGTGAAAGAGGGGGTTAATAATTGTGAATTATGAATTATAAATTATAAATTACAATACTCCGGTAAACTTTTGTAAATGATTGAATTTCAATATGTTCTGAATTTAGATTTGCAAATATTAATTCATTGATTTTTAATTAGTTATAATTATATTAAAAAAATTACCGAACTATTAAAATTATAAATTATGAATTATGAATTATTAACGGAAATGGTTAATGACAATAATTTATCATTAACCATTTATAATTTATAATTAAATTGTCTATCTGCTTTGAATCCAATTCTTTGCATTCACAAACATCTCAATCCAAGGAGTAACCTCGTCTGAGCGGCGTTCGTGAGGATAGTGCGCCCAGTTCCAAGTGCGTAAACAACGCTCTGGGTGTGGCATCATTGCAAGGTGACGACCATCGTCTGAGGTGATACCTGCGGCGTTGTAGTCACTACCATTTGGATTTGCTGGATAAGCCTCATAACTGTAAGTTGCAGCGATGTTATATTGACCTTTCTCTTTAGGTAGAGAGAATTTACCTTCACCGTGTGCCACCCAAACACCTAGCTCACATCCTTCAAGCGATTTAAGCATGATAGATGGTGTGTTTTTGATAGCAATACCCACAAAATTTGATTCAAATTTATGAGAGTTGTTGTGAAGCATTTTAGGCTTAACATCATGAGTTGGGTTGATAAGACCAAGCTCAACCATAAGCTGACAACCATTACAGATACCTAGTGAAAGAGTGTCGGGACGAGCGTAGAAGTTGTCGAGAGCAGCTTTTGCCTTTTCATTATATAGGAATGCTCCAGCCCAACCTTTTGCAGAGTTAAGTACATCGGAGTTAGAGAAACCACCCACAAATACGATAAGGTTTACCTCCTTAAGATTTTCACGACCAGAGATAAGGTCGGTCATGTGAACATCTTTAACATCCATACCTGCAAGGTGCATAGCCCAAGCCATTTCACGCTCACCATTCGAACCTTTTTCACGGATAATAGCAGCTTTTACGCCTGTGCGCTCTTTGCGAGAGCCATCAATGCCGTAAGATGCTAGTTTGCCAGTGAAGCCCTCTGGGAATTTGTAGTTAAGAGCCTGTTTTGCGTAGTTTGCAAAACGGTCAGCTGCCAATTTCTCAGTGCTTTGCATAGCATCAAGAAGATATGATGGGCGATACCAAACATCACGAAGAGTGTTTGTATCAAGATTTATCGAAGTGCCTTTATGATTGATTACAAACTCTCTATTAAAGTTAACATCACCGATAAGGTTAGCTTTAACCCCAATTGCTTCAAGTCCACTTACGATAGCCGAACCATCTTCAACTTGAAGAACTACTGCTGGACGCTCACTAAATAGGATTTTAACAAGGTCAGACTCACCAAGTGAATCAAGCGATAGAGAAATACCCGATTTGTTGTCAGCAAAAGTCATCTCAAGAAGCGCAGTAATCAAACCACCCTCAGAGATATCGTGACCTGCAACCACTTTTTCGTTTTCAATTAACGATTGAACAGCAGCAAACGCCTTAGCAAAATATTTAGCATCGGTAACAGTAGGTACATCATCACCAACTTTAGAAAGGGTTTGGAATAATGAACTACCACCTAAACGGAATTTATCGCTAGAGAAGTCGATATATACAATTTGACTCTCAACAGGAGCTAAAGCAGCCTTTACACACTTCTTAACATCGCTAACAGCACCTACCGAAGTGATAATAACGGTACCCGGAGCGTAAACTAGCTCATCAGCACCATATTTTTGAGTCATCGAAAGCGAATCTTTACCTGTAGGGATATTTAGTCCAAGTCCGATAGCAAACTCACTTGCAGCCTCAACAGCAGCGTAAAGACGAGCATCTTCACCGCTATTTTTACATGGCCACATCCAGTTTGCACTAAGTGAAACATTTGAAAGACCACCAGTCAAAGGCGCAAACACAATATTTGTAAGCGACTCAGCAATAGCAAGTACCGAACCTTTAGGAGCAGAGGCTAAAGCAGCAGCAGGCGCATGACCTAAGGCTGTAGCAACACCATTATTGCCTAAATAGTCGAGAGCAATTGCACCGTAGTCGTTTAGAGGAACTTGAACCTCACCTACACATTGCTGCATAGCGATACGACCAGTTACCGAGCGGTCAACTTTGTTTGTTAACCAATCTTTACAAGCTACCGACTCTAGCGATAATACGTTTGAGATATAACTTGCAACACTCTCTTTATTGTATTCGGCAGCAGCGTAGCTCTCTTTTACTGTAGTGTCTGTAAGAACAGTACGAGGAGAGTTACCAAACATATCCTCTAATTTTAGATCGATTGGACGCTCACCATTATTGTTGTTTACGAAAGTAAACTGCATATCGTTTGTAGTTTCACCCACAACATACATAGGCGAACGCTCACGATCTGCAATAGCTTGAAGTCGAGAGATATCACTCTCTTTCATCACCAAGCCCATACGCTCTTGCGACTCATTACCCACAATCTCTTTACCCGATAGAGTTGGGTCGCCAATTGGAAGTTTGTCGATATTGATTACACCACCAGTAGCCTCAACTAGCTCAGAAAGGCAATTGAGATGACCACCAGCACCATGGTCGTGGATAGAAACGATTGGGTTGTTATCCTCTTCAGAGATTGCACGAATAGCGTTATAAGCACGTTTTTGCATCTCAGGGTTTGAACGTTGGATAGCGTTAAGCTCGATACTACCAGCATATTCACCAGTAGCAACCGACGAAACAGCTCCACCACCCATACCGATACGGTAGTTGTCACCACCAAGTAGTACAACTTTCTCGCCTGGAACAGGTTCGTCTTTCAAAGAATCGATTTTCTTACCATAACCGATACCACCAGCAAGCATAATAACCTTATCAAAACCGAATTTTTTGTTATTTTCTTGATGTTCGAAAGTTAGAAGACTACCACAGATAAGTGGCTGGCCAAATTTATTACCAAAATCAGAAGCACCGTTTGAGGCTTTAATAAGAATATCCTTAGGAGTTTGGTATAACCATTTACGAGGTGCAATCGACTCTTCCCACGCTTTATCGCTCTCCATACGAGGGTAGGCTGTCATATATATTGCAGTACCTGCAATAGGGAAAGCACCTTTACCCCCAGCAATACGGTCACGAATCTCACCACCTGTACCTGTTGCAGCACCATTAAATGGCTCTACTGTTGTAGGGAAGTTGTGAGTCTCGGCCTTAATCGAAATTACCGATTCAAACTCTTTTGTTTCGAAGTAGTCGGATGTAGAGTGAGTAACAGGGGCAAATTGCTCAGCCATACCACCCTCTAAAAATGCGCAATTATCTTTATATGCAGAGACAACAGTACCAGGGTGTGTATTTGTTGTCTTTTTGATTAACTGGAAAAGAGTAGACTCTTTTTCTACACCATCGATAACGAATTTGCCGTTAAAGATTTTGTGACGACAGTGTTCAGAGTTTACTTGAGAGAAACCAAACACCTCTGAATCGGTAAGCTTACGACCGATTTTTTCGCTAAGCGATTTAAGGTAGCCAATTTCCTCTTCATTAAGAGCCAAACCATGCTCTGCATTGTATGTCTCAATATCATCAATATACAATACCGCTTCTGGAGCAATATCAATTTTGTAAACCTCCTGATTTACCCCTTTGTAAAGGCGGAAAAGCATCTTGTCGTAGGTAGCATCTTCGCTACTTACTGGAATAAACTCCTCGATACGAGAGATTCCTTCAATGCCCATATTTTGGGTAATCTCTACTGCATTGGTACTCCATGGAGTAATCATCTCACGACGTGGACCTACAAAAAGACCATCTACCTGAGCCGATTCAATTTGCTTTGCTCCGCCAAAAAGCCATTCTAGCTTGCTAACTGTCTGAGAATCAAAGCCGGTGTTACACTCAACACCATACATAACTTGTGAGTTCGAAAAAAAGAGTATCATATATTAAACGTTTAATGCTTAAATAATTTACAAAGATAGTTATTTTCCTTTTTTTAACCTATTTTTGTAGTGTTTTTTTATTATGGGAATTCTAAAATCTCTCAAAATCCAGAATTTAGAACTCCCCTTATGCAAAGTTTAGGTAACATCTAAAATTCAAATAAATATGGATAAAAATAGCGGAGCGATAGGTGTTTTTGACTCTGGAATAGGCGGACTCTCGGTTCTAGCGCAGATTCAAAAGCTACTTCCTAACGAAAATTATATATATTATGGCGATGGAGCATCGCTTCCTCTTGGCGAAAAAAGTCGAGAGGAGATTTTGGCTGTTACCGACAAAGCAGTAGGCTATTTAGTAGAAAAAGGGGCTAAAATTGTGGTTATAGCGTGTAATACAGCCACTTCTGTAGCCAAAGAGTATATCAGAGCAAAATACAATATTGATATTGTAGCGATGGAACCAGCAGTAAAACCAGCGATTTTAGCCTCAAAAAAGGGGATTATTGGAGTTTTAGCCACAAAATGCACAATTGAGGGTGAACCTTTAAGAAAACTGTGTGAACTTTATGGTGAAGGTTCGAAAATTGTGCTAAAAAGCGGCATTGGCATGGTTGAGATGGTCGAAAATAGCTCAGGCAAACTCACTGCTGAAAACTATGAACTACTCAAATCGCATATTGAGTCGCTAATATCTGAAGGAGTCGACAAAATAGTGCTTGGATGTACCCACTACCCCTTTTTAAAAGATGAAATAGCTGAAATTATTGGCAATAGAAAGGTAGATATTGTCGATTCAGCCCCTTTTGTGGCAAAAAGAGTCGAAAAACTGCTTGTTCTCAGTAGTGCTCTTAGCAGTAATAAAGAGGTAGGAACTGTCGAATTTGTCTCCTCTAAAGGGGAGGAATATACTCAATTTATAAAAACAAAGTATCTTCATGCCAATAAAGTTTGAAATTTTTAAGGGGAGTTCTAATAATTGGTTTTATTCGATTTTTTATTTTGAGGTTTTAGATTTGGATTTTGCAAAATGTGAGCGTAGCGGTGCCTACGGTGCATTTTGTAAAATTCAAAGATGAAGCC